>JAUNBY010000508.1 GCA_030526935.1 Clostridia bacterium | reverse complement strand
GGTTCCCGTTTACGGCATACCCTATGGTTGCCTCGTTCCGCGCGGAGTTAAAAACCTTCTTGTGGCGGGACGCGCCATATCCGCCACGAGAACGGCCATGTCGTCTTCCCGGGTCATGGCGCAGTGTATGGCCGAGGGGGAAGCGGCAGGACTCGCGGCCTCGATTTGTGCGAAAGAAGGATGCTCCCCAGAACAAATCGACGTCGCGCGGCTTCGCGCGGCGCTGGCTGACAGGGGCGTCAAACTATCGAGATAGTTATGGCGGGGTTTTGCGAGACTTACGCGCAGGTGCATAACTTTGACGGCGCGGGCCGTTTACATGCGAAAACGACGCCTCGTAAGAGCAAAGTACGCGTCTTGTCCGCGCAAATACTCCTCGCAGCGCAAACCCTTGTCGTGACAATATAGAAAGGAGAACCATGACCATGAGGAAAAACCTGAAACCGTTCGCGTTACTGTTAGCCTTACTGATGTCTGTGTCCATGCTTTGCGGCGGAGCTTATGCCGACGGGCAATTTGCTCCCGGAACGACCATTCGCATGTGGACGTTCCTCGATCCCTACGGCGGAACAAGCGGCCGCGAGGTAGCCCTCAAGCAGATGATGGATTCATTCGAGGCGGAGTATGGAGTTAAGGTCATAGTCGAGCCTCAGACATGGAGCACTATGACCGCCAAGTTCTTCACCGCCGCCGCCTCCGGCGACGCCCCCGACGTCCAGTGGATAAACGTCGACGACATGGGTACCGCCATAAAGCTTGGCGTACTCGAGCCGTTTGAGAACCTGTTTATGAAGGATTGGACTGAAGAACAGCTCGCCGACGCGGCAAGCCCCTTCTTCGAGTTTGGCGTAACAGACGGCTTGCATTACCAGATGGGCTTCTCTCGCAACTTCATCGGCATAATGTACCGCTCGGATCTGCTCGAAGAGGCGGGATACAGCGTGCCATTTGAAAACTGGGAGCAGTTCAGGGAAGCGGCCAAGGCTCTTACCGTTGAAAACGACCCTCTTACCGGCACCAGCCGCTATGGCTTCGGCACCGGCTTTACCATCGATTCTTCCGACCCGCAGATCATCTGCAATATGCTCCTCGATGAGTACGGCAACATGTTCAACGACGACGGTACCGCCAATTGGGCTAATCCCGTAGGCGTTCGCGGCGCGACGATGCTTCGCGACATGATGAAAGTGGACGGCTCTATCAGCGAAGCCAACCTCAACCACACGGTAGACGATGTATACAAGGATTTCGCGGCGGGCAAGTACGCCATGATCAACGGCGCGAGCGTCAGAATGGAAAAGGCCAGGAGCGAATGCGTGTTCGACCCGGATACCATACGCCTCATGCCCTTCCCCAGCGATACGAACACCTATTCGCCCACCGTCCTGACGGGATGGAGCGTCGGCGTGTGGTCAGGAAGCCAGAATAAAGAAGCCGCCGGAAAATTCGTCGAGTGGATGTTCAAGCCTGAAAACGACGTGCTGTGGGTACAGCTCGGAGGACAGGCTCCGATGATGAATTCTACCCCGTCGCTGTTGGCGGACGTCCTCGCGGATCCCTCCAACGCCTATATACTCGACACCGTGACATGCATCACCGAAGCCGGATGGGCGCAGCCGACCGAATATTCGGTTTCGGGCTGGCGCGGAGATTTTAATCAGGCGATGAGTCGACCCGGAAGCCGCATTGAGAGAGGCCGAATACAGCTTCAACAGCAGAAACGGCAGATAACTGCGCCAAGTCCGGCGTCATCGCGTGAATCCAACGAGCCGGTGACGCCGGCTTACTAATGTGGTAGATTCCACGCAAACGAATAAAGCCGTTGGAATCGGCGGCGTTTTATTACTGTCACAAGCTTCAGTGAAAGCAGGTAAGACGTATGAAGGTTAATAAATTGGAAGGCCCCCTTCTGGTGGCGCCCGGAATGCTGCTTATATTCGTCATCATGATATTCCCGTTGTTCTACACGATATATTGCAGCATGTATTCCCTTGACTATATGCAGTTCGGAAACTTTATCGGGCTTAATAATTATATAAGCATTCTCAAAGATCCAAAGCTGTGGCCGTCGATACGCGTGACTTTCATAATCAGCCTTT
>JAUNBY010000507.1 GCA_030526935.1 Clostridia bacterium | reverse complement strand
TTCAATATATATCACCTTCACCTGCGTTTTCGTCGCATATTATCCTCGCGGAGATGGACGAGCGCCCGGTTTCGTGCATCTTGCCGTTAAGTATATCGTTGATAAGCATGAGCGGCTGGTATCCCTGTTGATACATGTCCTGAGTTATCACAAAATCCATCAGTCCGCTTTTCAGAACCCGACGCGATACTTTGGACAGGTCGTGGCACACGCACGGTATATGACGCGGGGGATTAAAGCTTCCGATGGCTTCGACGCAACCGGCGACGGATTCGTTGACAAGCTGTGCGCAAGGCGATATAATGTGCTTAAGCACATATAAAACATTTGCACAAAGGGGGACGTGATATGCGATTCGGAGCCTGTATTGACACGCTATATACTCAACTCGACTGGTACGACAGAATCGAGGCGGCGAAGCGCGATGGATTTGACGCCGTTGAATTCTGGGATTGGAGAAGCATAGACGTGACGCGAGCCGCGCGCAGGGCAAGGGAGTGCAAAATCCTCATAAGTGGTTTTAATGCGGACGCCGATTATTCCCTTATCGACCACAGCCATGAGAAGGCTTACCTGGAATACCTAGGCAACTCCCTCGACGTCGCCAAAGCCCTCGGCGCCCCGAGCGTTACCATACATTCAAACGCGCTTGGCGAAGGCGGCATAGTCGTGAACCATTATGACGAATTGTCATATGCGCAAAAGCTCTGCTCCATGCTGGACACGCTCAAAAAGTGCGTACCGATGGCGGAGAAGGCGAACGTGATATTGAACCTCGAGGCGCTCAACACGCATGTGGATCACGTCGGTAATTTTCTCGCGGACACGCGCACGGCGGCTGAAATATGCAGAACTATAAATTCGCCCTGGTTGAGGATTCTATACGACGTATACCACATGCAAATAAACGAAGGCAACCTCGCGGGAAATATCGCCGCTTACAGCGACGTCATGGGACATGTTCACATAGCCGATAACCCCGGACGCCATGAACCGGGCACGGGCGAAATCAATTACCCCTTCGTGATTAACTGCCTGAAGAAGAGCGGATATGGAGGAATCGTTGGCTGCGAGCTTATGCCGTCCGGCGACAACGAGGCGGCGATTGAGGCGATTATGCGGGTTAAGAGCAGTGTAAAATAAAGCGCGTTGTAAGTTGCTATTCATCCATCGTTGTTCCGTCGGCTGGGTAATTCAATTCCAAATTTTATTACCCAGCCGACGAAACAAGGGTGAATAGCAACCATCGTAACCGTCAATATGTTAAATCTATCACGCAACCTTGCTTCAATATGACTTATCGGCTATAATTATCCTGAATAAAGGATGTGTCGTTGAAAGAATGAAGTTTTACCATGACTGATTACATAATGCTCAAAGCCTTTGCCTATGAGCACCTCCGGGATATGATTCAGACGAACGTTTTGGAGTTTAACAAGGTCTACAGCGAAACCAAAATCGCCGCCGACCTGTCCATATCCAGAACGCCCGTCAGAGAAGCGCTGGTTAGGCTAAACAACGAGCGCTATATAGATATACTTCCAAGCCGCGGCTTTATGCTGCATAAGCCCACGGACGAGGACATAGTGGAATCCTATCATGTGCGGATGGCGACGGAAAGCTATTGCGGGCGCATTCTCGCCAGGGAATACCAAAGCGAGGACGGGCGCAACACCATCGCCTCCATGCGTTCCCTGCTCGACCGCCAGATAGAGATAGACCGGCAATCATACGAACAGAACAGGGTTGAATTCTGGCAGGTTGACGTGCAGTTTCACAATCAGCTCGTCAACTACATAAAGTGTCCTTCGTTCGACAACCTGTTTAATACCTTTATACACTTTTTTATGTCGCTGCGAATAAAGAATTTCATCCATAAGGGGCGCAATAAGACCACCCTCATCGAGCACGAGCGCATAGTCGACGCCCTTACCAGGGGAGACGAGCAGGCGACGCTCGATGCCATTCAGACGCATTTGAAGTCCTCGCTCGACATTACGCTGAGCAGTTTGGAGACGCTTAACTAGGCGTTAATACATGGCGACCCGCATGGCGGCGCGGCGGTTTGTTATCGCCTTCTCAGGCGTTGTGGGCCGCGAC
>JAUNBY010000506.1 GCA_030526935.1 Clostridia bacterium | reverse complement strand
CCAAGTCCATGTACGTGTGTACTCGCTGCCTGCGCAGCGGCAAGGTAGAACGCGCCGTTTAGTTCTTTATATGGACGCGAACAGGCCGTCACAGTTTTGTGGCGGCCTTTTGCATTATTCTAAACCGACCTCCGTTCCGCCTTGTGAAAATATGCCGTCAAACGGCAATGCAACCTCATAGTTAACTCCCGCGTAAAACGGTAAATATCAACCGACCTATACGAGAACCGACAGTTTCTGGGATCTCTCCCTACACGTATCATCATTATGATTCTCAAATTTCCAAGTCTCCAGTAAGTACGTGGAGAAATCATACCTGTGCGTTCTATGCCCTGATCATCATGTTTAATCGGTCAATCTACCGTGTCATATACGCTTCGATTGCGAACGCACTTATCTCGCAGGTCAGTGGGTATTGTTTTTATAAACTCTCGAAATTCAACGATAATTATACAATAGCTGTGACTAATGTGTGCGGCGCGCGTCTGAACAAGCTCAGCGCTTACTATTCCGCCGCTTTCGCCGCCTCCCATACAATTTCGCTGACTGTCGGGTGGGGGTGAACGGCGAGCGCCAACTCCTCTACGGTGCCTTCGCACTTCATGACCGCGACAACCTCCGATATTAAGTCCGTCGCGCGAGGGGCGATTATCTGGCAGCCGAGTATCTCGCCGGTCGTTGCGTCAGAGACGAGTTTTATAATGCCCTCTCGCTCGTTCATAACGGCGCAGCGCCCGCCGGCCGCTACGTTAAACGTTCCGGTTTTGACGCGGCGTCCGGACTTCAAGGCTTCGGACTCGGCGAGGCCGACGTAAGCCAGCTCGGGAGACATGTATACGCAGGCGGGTATGGCGGCGTAGCTCATGCGGGCGTCGCGGCCGAGTATACTATCTACCGCTACGTAGCCCTGATGGGTCGCCACGTGCGCGAGCTGAATCTTTCCCACGGCGTCGCCTATGGCGTACACGTTCTCAACATTTGTCCTCATGCGCTCGTCTACTTCGATAAAGCCGCGAGGCGCGTTTATCGAACAGGCTTCAAGCCCAATATTTCCCGTATTCGGCCTTCTGCCCGCGCATATGGCGCATACGTCGCCCGAGGCGGTATCGGGCTTTGAGTCGCGCTCGAACGACACCGTTACGGGCGAGGTTCCTTCAATAGCCGTAACCTTTGCGCCGGTGATGATCTTCACGCCGAGTTTTTTGAGAGATTTGACGGCTATGCTCCTGATGTCCCCGTCGACTCCGGGGATTATCTCGTCGAGCATTTCCACTATGGTCACGCCCGCGCCGAGCATCCCGAACAATGTCGCGAACTCCACGCCTATGACCCCGCCGCCTATTATGACTATGTTATTCGGGAGCGCGTCGAACGCGAGAACGCCGTCGCTCGTTAAAACGCCCTCGCCGTTTGCGCCTGGTATGGGCGGCACGGCGGGCGATGAGCCGACCGCGATTATCAGTTTGTCGAAGGTAACGGTTCTGGAGCCTACGTTGAGCGAGTGCTGTGACGTTATTACGCCGAAACCCGTTATGACCTCGACGCCCGCCTTTTTCTCCATGAAGGCTATGCCCTTTTTAAGGCGCTCTACACAACTGTCTTTAAAGCCCGCAAGTTTTTTATAATCGATGGTTGCGCTGCCCGCTTCGAAACCGAATGCGGAGCCATTTTTAGCCTCGTGATACAATTGCGCGCCGTGGAGCAAAGCCTTTGTCGGTATGCATCCGCGATTGAGACAGGTTCCGCCAAGCTCGTCCTTTTCGATAAGCGCGACCTTAAGACCTCCCTTCGCCGCGCGAATAGCGGCTTCATAGCCGCCGGGACCCGCGCCGAGTATCGCGAGATCGTAGTCGTATTTCATATGTCCTCCTATATCAACAGCGCCGGGTTTTCCAGCAGTTGCTTCACCCGCGTGAGGAATTTTGCCGCCGGCCAGCCATCTACGATCCGGTGATCGTATGTGAGGGACAGCTTCATCATGGGTCTGGGCGCTATGCTGTCGTCGGGCAGGACAACGGGCGTATTCTTGATGGCGCCGACCGCGAGTATTCCCGCTTCCGGGGAATTGATGATGGCCGTGAAGCTCTCAATCCCGAGCATT
>JAUNBY010000505.1 GCA_030526935.1 Clostridia bacterium | reverse complement strand
CGCTTTCGCGTAAAAAAGGCCATAGATGAAGTGAGGAACAGCCCCAATCAATACGCTCGCAGTCTGGTTACAAAGCAAAAGGGAATAATCGGCGTAGTAAGAAACGGCGTAGATATCGACCGTTCAAACGACAAGGAGATTTATTCGTTCGACGTGTTGCCCGATACCTATCTTTCCGACATGCTCGACTACATAGTCTCCGAGATACGCGCTTCGGAATACAGCGTGCTTCTTGACTGGGTGTGCTGGCTTGACGACGTTCCCGACTCCATGTGGAGGCTTCCGCGCATACTCGACGACAACCGAATAGACGGGCTTTTGTGGGCAAGCGGATGCATGGTTCCGCAAACCGTCGAAAAGCTTGCGCGATTTAAGTTTCCCGTTGTACTCGTCGGAGCCCGCGCCTCGGAATACGACTGGGTGGATACCAGTCCAGAAAACGGCATAACTATGGCGGTCGATTATTTCGCAAAACGCGGGCATCGAGATATAGCCTTTATAAACGGCCCCGGATTTACGCAGACCTCGCCAAGAAAGCTAAGCGGATTTCTTGGATCAATGCAAAATAATTCTCTCCGCGTAAAGGATGACTGGCTGGAAACGGCAAACTTTTCAGGGCAAGGCGGTTATGAGGCTATGCGCCGTATAATCGCCGCGGGAACGCTTCCCACGGCCATCGTCACGGCGCAAGACGCCATAGCTGTCGGCGCGTTGCGCTGTATATACGAAAACGGTTTGTCCTGCCCGCGCGACATCTCTATCATAGGATATGAAGACGGACTTCTCGCCGAATACGCGTATCCGCCTTTGACGACGATATGCAGCCGGAAAAGCGAATTGGGTCGCACGGCCGCGAGGGTGCTTTTGAACCGCATAGAAAACCCTAACGTCAATCATGTACGAATGATTATAGATCCTTATCTCGTCGAACGCGCTTCGGTGCGCAGTTTATGAGGCGGATAAAGGCACGGTATAAAACGAAAAGCGCCAATGATTAAGGTTTACAAAAGAATTGTAACGTTCTAAATGGATTCTGTCGCGAATTCGACTTTCATTAAGGAGTTGTACATTATGGAATATATATCGGAACCAGGAAGAGATATACCGGTACGCGCGAGATCCGACGTCATGGTCGCCGGAGGCGGAGTGGGCGGAGTCATGGCGGCTATATCCGCCGCGAGAAGTGGCGCGAAGACTGTATTGGCTGAAAGGGCGTCGTTTCTCGGCGCGGTAGCGACGATGGGGCTTCCGCTTCAAGGTTTTTGCGGCAGCGACGGGCGCCAGGTAGTTTTCGGGCTTGCGGACGAATTTCGCAAGGGGCTTATCGAAATAGGCGGCGCGACTGATTTTATTCCCTGCGCGATGCACAATCCCTATGTAATAGTTGATACTGAAAAGGTAAAGCTCATATGTCAGAGAATGCTGCTCGAAGCGGGGGTAGAACTTATTTTAAACTCGCCCGTGGTCGCGGCGTCGGTCGAAAACCACGCGGTCAACGCCTTGATTGTCGAGGGGAAGTCCGGACGGGAAGCCATATCGGCGAGTCAATTCATAGACTGCACCGGGGACGCCGACGTGGTGAAACTGGCCGGGGGGCGTTTCAGGATCGCTGACAAGTCGATGCTTCAAGCCATAACCCTCAACGTGCAAATGGCGGGCGTAGATATACGAGCTATACAAAAACAGCTGCGCGATAATCCCGAAAGCGCGTCTCTTTATCCCCTTTTGCCCAAGAGCCAGCTCGTAAACGCCGACCGCTATATACTGGTCGGACTTCCCGAGTACATAAAAAAGGCTGACGGAGACGACGCGGACGCGCTTTGGGGCAGCGTTTGCTACATCACACAGGTAAACGACGGCTGCGTATGCCTTAACTCCGTTCACGTAAGCGGCCTTGATCCCTGCGATACCGCGCAGCTGACGCAAATAGAAACAATCGGACGTGAACAGGCATGGCGCGTCGCCGACTTCATGAAAAAATACATACCTGGTTTTGAAAACGCCTTTGTCACGGGAACGGGTCCGTGGGCGGGAATACGCGAATCCCGCATTATCGAAGGGCATTACACCCTGACTCAAGACGATGTCAGAGGCGGGTTGGTAACC
>JAUNBY010000504.1 GCA_030526935.1 Clostridia bacterium | reverse complement strand
TAATCTATTTCGTGATCTCAGTCGGAAAGCATCCATCCGTTCAGATGGATGCTTTCCGAAACAGAACGGTGCCGCTTATGAATCGTTTTCGTCCTCCAGTATAATGGTAAACGGTTCCGTGTCCTCCTCCTTGCCTTCCCATTCGATGAAAATCTGGATTTCAAGGCGTTCGGGCAATTCTCCCACGCCGGTAAACACCTGCGTTACCGGCAGCGCCTGATTTACGTCAAAGCCCTCTGTGCTGCGATACCTGCGCCCCTGTTCGTCATAAGCGGCCATATCCACCCAACAATCGGAGGCGTCAAGGTCCTCCGGGATGGTCACGCCTTCTCCCAGCAATTCACGGAAGGTGAGCGTTCCCTCCGCGTCGATCGTTACCACGGCGCTCATCGTGGATATCTCGGCGGAAACGGAGAGGCTCGCGGCCTCGGTTTCCAAGGAAGCCTGCATCCTTTTGACCATCCCGTCGCTTTTGGGCACGGTGGCGCGGATGACGCCGGCTTCTTCCCTGCTGCTTTGATGATACAGGGCCGTCCCATCGAAATACCAGATTTGTTCATGCCGCCAAATAGCGCAGTTGAGCGTAATGGCGTCCAAATTTTGCAATTCGTCCGGCAGCGGCGATTCAAACTCCCTCATTTCCATGTAGCGACCGTTCGCATCCACGCTTGAATCTCCGGAGAAGGGCGGAATGTCCACGCCGTCGTCCGTCGTAATGTGATCAGAGGGGAAGTATTCTATGCTTCTGTACCCGTAAGGCGTGCCGGATTCCATGGCGGCAAGCATCGCGGCTTGCGCCTGCGCCTTTTCCCCCGCCTGGTCTTCTACCGAGAAAACTGGCCATTCGGACATGACTTCCATCGCGGACAGGCTGCCCTGGTCGGGCGTATATACCTCCACAAACTCAGGATGTTCAATCACGAGCGCAACGTTCAGCGTCATGCCGTCATACAGTGCGCTGTCAAACCTCGCGTCGATTGTGCCAAGCAAATCATCCTCCACGGCCAGCGGCGCGTTTACTTCCAGGTTCGCCTGTCCGGCGACTTTTTCATACCGCTCGTCCCGCGTCCCGAAGAAATGGAACAGGTTTGTCGCTACGGCAAGCGCAACGGTCGCAAAGAGCAATGCGCATACGATAACCAGCACAAGCCCCAATGAAATCTTCTTTTTCACGCATGGTTCCTCCTCGTTTTGAATGCGTTGCAGTATGCGCGCGCACCGCGCGGGGTTGTTGTCAAGTGCGGACAAACGATGTTCCATTGCCAGGCGAATCTCACGCTCCGTTATCTTCATCCTGCCACCCCTCCCATTCCTTTTGAATCATTGTGCGCGCTTTCTGCATCCGGGCAAACACGGTCGATCTGGATATCCCCAGCACCCTCGCGGTTTCCTCCGCCGTCAGGTCTTGGCTACATCGCATCAAAACCACTTCCCGCAGTTTGCGAGGCAAACCGAGTACGGCGCGGGTAAGGGTATCGTCCTCAACCGTAAAAGGAACGGAGCCTTCCGGCAATTGGTCGAGCGACGCCATCCGGTCAATATGGCGGAACCATGCGCCTCGACGCACGTCCTTGCAGGTGTTAATCGCAATGCGCATCAGCCATGTTTTTTCATCCGCTTCTCCCCTGAAACGATCATAACCCTTCCAGGCCTTCAGAAAGGTTTCCTGCACCGCGTCTTCGGCAAGCGCGACATCTCCGAGATAGGCGTATGCGATTCGCATCAGGCTTTTTTCCCACCGCCGTATCGCCCCTTCCAGCCATATCGCTTTTTCGTCCACTGCCTTTCGCTCCCTCCTTTCATAAGATTAGACGACAGAAACAGATCAACCGTCCGATTTTTCTGGAGTCAATTTCAATATATCTCATAATGAAATCAAGAAAAAAATTATCGAAATCTTCTCCACTTTTGGTTCTGATATCGTTCGTTATGGGCGCGCTGGGAACCGGCTGCTCAACCAATACCCCGGCTTTGACGCCCGGAATCTCGGCTTTTCCAAACTGACCGCCTTTGTAAAGTCCATTGGGCTTTATAATTTCAGAAGCGATGACGGAAAACGCGGTTCATTGCTCTGCAAAACGCATTCGTCAAAAGGCCGATCGGCTTA
>JAUNBY010000503.1 GCA_030526935.1 Clostridia bacterium | reverse complement strand
GACTAATAGAATATACGAAAACTGTCATATAAAAGCATGGCTGCCGCTGATTGGCGGTAGCCATGCTCTATGTCCGAGAGCAGTATAGAGCGAGGATTTCGGGGTTGTCGCATAAATCATGATGTACAGCGCGTCGCACATACGCGACGCCATTTTAATCCCGCCCATTGATGAGGCAGTTCCGGGAGATCACAAATGTTTTTGCTGTCATCCCGACTAGTAGCGTTTAAAAGCCATGATCCTGTCCGGCGACTTATTTAATAATGCGATAGTAGCCTTCTTTTCTGGGCTTCGCTTCGGGATGTTCGCAATCGGCATAGCCCAACGAGATTGAGGACATGCAGTAGGCGTCTTCGGGGATTCCCCATTCAGCTTTGAGCTTTTTGCCTTGTTCGGTTTCAAACATCTGTCTCGACCTGTTAATCCAGCACGAGCCAAGTCCTGCGGCATAAGCCGCGTTCAGCATATTGGAGGCTACGATAATAGCGTCTTCATCCGGCGTAACCGCCTTGGATGAGGCGAAGGTCAACAATATGGTCGGGGCGCCATAGTATGGCATGGCTTCCGGCTTTCCCATGATAATTGCATTTAGCTTATTTAAAAGCCGTACTGTTTCAGGTTTTTGAACCGCGACGATTGTTGGGGATTGCGCACCCATGCCCGTAGCTCCAAATGTTCCGGCGTCCAGAACGGCGGTCAATTCTTCATCGGTGATCTGGTCAGGTTTATATTTGCGGATACTTCTGCGGTTTTTAAGTACTTCCAGAGCTTCCATTTTCACGATATCACCCCTTTTTAGAATATGGTAATGAGACTGGAATCCTTCAACCGGGCGCGCGTCGACGCGTCGCTTAAGCTGCGTCAATTATAAACCAGTTCGCGACATGTGTCAATCGCATCAGATGGTTTTTCTGGGTTTTGAGATAGAGATAACCCACAGGCAAAACCTGCGGGTTATAACTTTGCGCCTGACCTATTTTGTCGTATATTCCTTATTATCCCTTGGAAGTATCACATTGAGTATTACCGCCAACAGCGTCGCGAGCACGACGGGGGATCTGCCGATTATCAGAACCAGCGCGTCAGGAAGCTGGCTCAGGGAGGCGGAAGCCTGCGAAACGCCTACGCCCAGCGCGGCGGACAGTCCTACGATGGAGGTGCTTCTGAAATCCATACCGCCGCTCGTCAAAAGTTTCATGCCGGTCATGGCGATAGACGAGAATACGGTTATGGTCGCTCCGCCAAGAACGCATTGAGGGATGGTGGTAAGTATGGCTGAAAATTTGGGGATTATGCCGGCTAAGAGAATGACAACCGCGGCCAGGCCGAATACAACGCGGTTGACGACCTTTGTGGTCGAGACTATGCCGACGTTTTGCGAGTATGTCGCCGACGGAAGTCCTCCGAAGAACGCGCCGATGGCGTTGGTCACGCCGTAGCACATTATGCCGCCCTGCAATTCATCGTCGGTGGGTTCCCTGTCAAGGCCGCCTATGCTCGTGGCGGTAAAATCGCCTATGGCCTGAATGGAATTTATGGCAAACAGTATTCCCAGGGCTACGCAGGCGCCTATGTCAAAACTGATGCCGAAGGGCATGACCGCCGGAGCCGCAAACCAGCCCGCCTGGGCGATTTCTGCGAAGCTGACCATGCCGCACAGTGCGGCTATGATGTATCCCACGAGCATACCTATGAGTATGGAGGCCAACTTGCATATACCCTTGGCGTAGTGATTGAGCGCCACGACGACGGCGAGGGTCACGAGGGCGATGGCCCAGTTTTGCCAGGAGCCGTATACGAGGGCTTCCGTCATGCCCCTTATGCCTACGACGAGGTCATAGGTGTTGGCGGTGCCGCCCGCCATGTAGTTTATGGCGGTCGGATAAAGGCTCAGACCTATGGTGAAGACGACCGTTCCGGTTATCATGGGCGGAAAGAACTTGCGTATTCTTTTGACGAAGAAGCCGATGATGAACGAGATTATACCGCCGACGAGCATGGCTCCCGCGATGGCCGCCATGCCGTTTGTCCCCTCGGCTATGGCCTGCATACTTGGCACATAGGCGAAGCTAATGCCGATTATGACGGGAAGGCCCGAGCCGAACCGAA
>JAUNBY010000053.1 GCA_030526935.1 Clostridia bacterium | reverse complement strand
TACGACAACACCAACGACTATTCCATCGGCCTTTACGAGTCCTTCGTCGCCAAAGCCGAGGAACTTGGAATGGAAGTCGTAGCCGCCGAATCCGCCGTCGAAGGCGACGCGGACTATACCCCGCAGCTCATCAGGATCGCCGACAGCGAGCCTGACGCCGTGTTCCTCTGCTACTACTACGAGACCGCCGCTCTGGTCATCCGTCAGAGCGTAGACGTAGGCCTCGAGGCCACCATAATGGGCGCCGACGGCTGGGCCGGAATCGACGCGCAGCTTGCCGATGACGTATCTCTCCTCGACAACGCCTTCTATAGCGATTCGTTCTCTCCCGCCGACGAAAGCGAAGCGGTTCAGAAATTCGTCGCCGACTTCACCGCTAAGTACGGAACCGCTCCCATCAACTTCAACGCCCTGGGCTATGACGCCGCCAAGATCATGTTCAACGCCGTAGAGCGCGCCGGCTCCACCGATAAGGAAGCCGTAATCGCCGCTTTGAAGGCCACGGATCTCGATTGCGTGACCGGACACATAACCTTCAACGACCACAACGATCCCATCAAGTCCGCATTCATAATGGGCTTTGAGGATGGCGTTCCCACGTTCGTAACCCGCGTTGATCCCTAAACGACTTAAGTAATACGATAAGCTGCTCCGCGCGGCTCACCCCGCGCGGAGCGGCTCGTTTTCGAAATATGGGGGGCTGAGTATGCAATTATTTCTGCAAAACCTGGTTGGCGGATTGCAGATGGGTTCCATATACGCGCTTATCGCGCTTGGATATACGATGGTCTACGGCATCGTCAGGCTTATCAATTTCGCGCACGGCGACATAATGATGGTCGGCGCTTACGCGGTATATTGGATAATCAACAGCGCCGTGCTGTCGTCTTTTTACGCCGCGAGTCCCGTCGTCGCGGGGCTAATAGCCGTGGTCTTCGCGATAGCGTTTTGCGTTTTGCTGGGAGTGGCGATGGATAAAATCGCCTATAAGCCGCTCAGAAACGCGCCCCGCATATCGGCGCTCATAACCGCCATAGGTATATCACTGGCGCTGCAAATCACGGCGCAGCTTATATTCGGTTCGGGGCAGCTTTCGTTCCCGACGATAATTCCCAAGATAACGCTTTTCAGAATAGGACGAAAGCCCGTTTATCTGCTGGAGATACTGACCTTCGTGATCTCCATGATACTTATGATAGCGCTGACCACATTCGTCAAGCGCACACGCACGGGCAAGGCCATGCGCGCGGTCTCGGAGGACAGGGACGCGGCGAGGCTGATGGGCGTAGACGTAAACAAGACCATATCGATTACATTTGCCATAGGCTGCGGATTGGCCGCCATAGGCGCCGTGTTCTACGCGCAGAAGGTAGTGTATATAAGGCCGCTTTTAGGCTCCATGCCGGGGCTTAAGGCGTTCGTCGCGGCGGTACTGGGAGGCATAGGCGTCATACCCGGAGCCGTCATAGGCGGCTTCATTATAGGAATCGCCGAGACTTTCATGAAGTACTACGCCAGCGAATACGTGGACGCCATGGTATTTGGCATACTCATACTTGTGCTTCTGTTCAAGCCCTCGGGACTCATGGGCAAAAAGTCAAAGGAAAAGGTATAGGAGGGGATCGGGATGAGAAAAAACCGCCGGGCTACCACGTTTGTAAACTTCATCGCGGTCGCCGTCATATTTGTGCTGCTCAAAGTCGTCCTGTCAATGCTGGGCGGCAACCGCTCGGTAGAGAACCTGCTGACACAGATATGCTATAATATCATAATGGTCGCAAGCCTCAACCTCGTGACGGGCGTATTGGGAGAATTGACGCTTGGACACGCGGGATTCATGTCGGTCGGCGCATATACCGCCGCCATATTCACAAGCCTCGTGCTTCCGGGTCAGGCCTGGGCTTTCCCCATAGCGCTTTTAGCCGGAGGACTGGTCGCGGCCGTTTTCGGCTACCTCATAGGCATGCCCGCCCTTCGACTTCGCGGGGATTATCTGGCGATAATAACGCTTGGATTCGGCGAGATAATCAGAGTTTTGATAAACACCGTCTTCGCCCCCTGGACCGGCGGCGGCAAGAAGATGTTCAACATAAGCCTTTATACTACGTTTGAAAATTCATACTGGATAATGGCCATAACGGTCGCGCTGCTATTCATGCTGGCGTGGTCGCGTCAGGGCAGGGCGATATTGTCCATTCGCGAAAACGAGGTCGCGGCCGACGCCTCGGGCGTTCCGGTCACGAGCTATAAAGTTCGCACGTTCGCCATATCCGCGTTTTTCGCGGGAATCGCCGGAGGCCTTTACGCGCACTCGGTTGGCGTGCTCGACCCCGCGAGGTTCGACTTCAACACCTCAATCGACTACCTGGTCATGGTCGTCTTTGGCGGAATGGGTTCATATACCGGTTCCATCGTATCGGCTACGGGACTTACATCCGTGCAGTTCGCGATGGCGAGGCTCGTCGAATTCAGGCAACTCGCTTACGCGCTGCTATTGATAGTGATGATGATTTTCAAGCCCTCGGGACTTTTGGGTGTGAAGGAATTCTCGCTGTCGAAGACCCTCGGCAAATTGTTCAAGGGATGGCAAGGCCTTATTTCACGCCTTGAAAATCGCCTGACTTTCCGCCTTGTTGGAGCCGTCGATCCCGACGTGCCCAAGTATTATTACGATAAAAACAAGTACCCCGTCGTAGAGCTTGAAAACATAGGCATTCGCTTCGGCGGACTGACCGCCGCCGAGGGGATAAACATTTCTCTCGACGATGGGGAGATAGTCGGCATGATAGGCCCCAACGGAGCGGGCAAGACGACCGTTTTCAACATGCTGACGGGCGTCTATACCCCGACCGAAGGCGATATACGGCTTATGGGCAAGTCGATAAAGGGCAAGCCGCCGTACAAGATAACCTACGAAGGCGTGTCGAGGACATTCCAGAATATTCGCCTGTTCAAGTCGATGACGGTGCTTGAGAACATAGAGGTCGCGTTCCAGAGCCGCATGTATTATACGATGCTCGACGCGGTGCTCAGGGATACCTATTACGACCGCGAGGAAAGAGGCTGCGACAACCGGGCGAGGACGCTGCTTCGTATCTTCGAAATGGAGCAGTACGCCGACCACAACGCCAGTTCCCTCCCCTACGGGCAGCAGAGAAAGCTCGAAATATGCCGCGCTATGGCGTCGAATCCAAAGCTGTTGCTGCTGGACGAACCCGCAGCGGGCATGAACCCCATAGAGACCCAGGAACTCATGGCAACCATTAAGAAAATACGAGACCTGTTCGGCGTGACCATACTTCTCATAGAGCACGACATGAAGCTCGTCATGGGCATCTGCGAGAGGATATACGTCCTCAACTACGGCAAGATAATCGCGCAGGGTACGCCCGACGAGATAAAGAACAACCCCGAGGTCATAGAGGCCTATCTCGGAGCCTCAGAAAAGGAGGGCGCCTGATGCTTACGGTATCGTCTTTGAATGTCTATTACGATTCAATACACGCGCTGAAGGACGTCTCATTTGAGGTACACGAGGGCGAAATAGTCACGCTTATAGGCGCGAACGGCGCCGGCAAGACGTCCATATTGCATACGATATCAGGACTGTTGCGCCCCAAATCCGGAAAGATAGTGTTTTTAGGCCGCGAGATACAGTCCGTCGAGGCGCATGATATACTGAAGATGGGACTTGCGCAGGTACCCGAGGGGCGGCGCATATTCGCGAGCATGACGGTTTTGGAAAACCTCGAAATGGGCGCTTTCGCAAGAAACGATAAAGAGGGCATTGCCGAGGACATGGAAAAGGTGTTCACATCGTTCCCGCGCCTTAAGGAGCGACGCAAGCAACTCGCGGGAACGCTCTCCGGCGGCGAGCAGCAGATGCTCGCGACGGGCAGGGCGCTCATGTCGTCTCCCAAACTCCTCATGATGGACGAACCGTCCATGGGACTGTCGCCCATACTCGTAAGCGAGATATTCGACATAATCACGAGCATCAACAAGCAGGGGACGACGGTGCTCCTGGTCGAGCAAAACGCGCGAATGGCGCTGTCTATCGCCGACCGCGCCTATGTCCTCGAGACCGGAAAAATCGTCATGACCGGGCAGGCTAAAGAGCTTTTGGGCAACGAGCAGGTCAAAAACGCCTATCTGGGGAACTGATTTCTCAGGCAACCAAAAACAAGCGAAAATCCACTATAATATGACTGCAATGGCAAAAGCGCGCACTTCGCGTCGCCGGGCAGTCATATCTTGCGTTAGATGCCGTCGAAGGCGCGAGTGCGCCTCTAAGCGTCAGTTGGAAAGAGCAGTAATAACATGGAGGTCAAACATATGCAGTATGAATTAATGGGTACGACCGTGCCGGTTGTAGAAGTAACTTTATCCCAGGGCGAAGCCATTGTTTCGCAGTCGGGCGCGATGGCCTGGCAGACGCAGGGCATATCCATGCAGACGGGCGCGCGCGGCGGCTTTATGAAAAGCCTGGGGAGGATGTTCGCGGGCGAATCGATGTTTCAGTCTCGATTTGAATGCGAAGAGGACGGAGCGAAGATAGCGTTTGCGTCAACCGTACCCGGCAGCATTGTGCCTTATGACCTGACGGGCAAGCCTGATCTGATCGTACAGAAGGGGTCGTTTCTATGCGCGCAGGATATGGTGAACATACGCACCGTCTTCTCCAAACGCTTTTCTACCGGAGCTTTTGGCGGAGAAGGCTTTATTTTGCAGGAGCTTTCCGGCGATGGCTACGCATTTTTGGAGATTGACGGCGACGCCGTGGAAAAGACGCTCGCCCCGGGAGAGGTGCTCAAGGTCGATACGGGCAATGTGGCGGCGTTTGAGGCCACCGTCAGCTACGATATAGAAACCGTCAAGGGCGCGGCTAATATTTTCTTTGGCGGCGAGGGTCTTTTCCTGACCAGATTGACCGGCCCCGGAAAGGTTATATTGCAGTCGATGAATTTCTTTGACTTCGCCGGTCGCATCATCGCGTTGGTTCCGCCCGGAAACAACTAGCATTAAACAAGAGGATCGGGAATGGCTTTGTGAATTGCTACTTTGGTTGAAATCAGTGGAAATGCGGAAACTCCCAGCATAGGCACACGACGCAGGGACTTCCTGAGCGCATTCTTCTTGCGCAAAGCGCGGATGTCGACGTATTTACTGGCGCAACCGTAACCTCAAACGGTATACTGAGCGCGGTAAAGGACTGCATCGCACAAGCATCCAGATAACACCACAGCTAAAAAAACAGGTTTCGCTGGGTAAAATCAGCGAAACCTGTTTAATTCCCGCCCATCGCAATGCCGAGTATCAACGCGACCGCGATGAGGCCGATTATGATATAGATGATTATGTCCATGGTTCTCACGGGTATCTTTATCTTGTCGTAAAGCGAGCGTTTGACGTCGCCAAGGGTTTTGCGGGGCTGCGCAGCGCGGTCGTGGCGCTCGGCGGCCTCCTTTAATTCCTCGTCGTAATTCATATTGACCTCCATTAAAATAAGGCGGCGCGTAAGCTAACGCGCCGCCAACTGGTTTTACTTCTTGACGAGGTACTTGCGCACATCGATGGCGACGGCGAGTATGATTATGAGACCTCTTATGATGTACTGATAATAGGCGTTGACCGACAGGAAGTTGAGCGAGAAGTTGATGGCCTGAAGGATTATCGCGCCTATGACGACGCCCTGTATGGTGCCCACGCCTCCGGAGAAGGAGACGCCGCCTATTACGCAGGCGCTTATGGCGTCCAGCTCGTAGTTAATGCCGGTATTCGCCCCGACGGACTGAATGCGCCCAGCCTCCAGGAATGAGGCTATGCCGTATAGAACGCCCGCTATGAGGTAGACGAGCATTATGGTTTTGGCGACGTTGACGCCCGAAACGGCGGCGGCTTCGGTATTACCTCCGACGGCGAACATGTTTTTACCAAGCGTCGTCTTATTCCAGACTATCCACATTATGACCGCCAATACCAAAAAGTAGATGACGACCAATGGGATTCTGATCTCTCCCAACATCAGATTGCCCGCCGACGCGTTCAAAAACGTCGTGTTGAACGTTGACAGCGCCTGGGCGGAGCCGGAGGGCTGCGCCTCTATGTAAAGACAGTTAGCGCCCTGAGCTATTAGCTGCGTTCCCAGCGATATGATGAACGCGTGCATGTGCAGCTTCGCGACGCCAAATCCGTTTATCAGCGAGAATATGACGGCTATGAGTATCGCCGCGAGGAAGGGCACGATGAGCGGCAAATCCGTCGTCATCGACTGAAAATAGCGCGACGAATAGGTGACTCTCTGCACAAGCGACGCCGTTACCGCCGCCGAGAAGCCGAGCACGCGCCCTATGGAAAGATCTGTTCCGGCAAGGACTATAAGTCCCGCGCAGCCAAGCGCCAATATGCCTTTTGTGGAGGCCTGCTTGAGTATATTGAGTATATTATTAAGCGCCAGAAAGTTCGGATTGATGACGCTGACGGTGACAAGTATCGCGCCCAGAATGATGTAAAGCGCGTAGTCGAGCAATACTTCCCCGATTTTTCTCGTATTCTGCATTATTATTCCCTCGCTCTAAACATATTTGGCCGCGAGAGCAAGTATGGTCTCCTGCTCTCCCTCTATACCGCCAAAGTCGACCCCGCGGGTCAATATGCCCGCAACGCGTCCGCCTGACATGACGAGTATCCTGTCGCAAATGCCGATGAGCTCCGACATTTCGCTCGAGACCATGATGACGCTCTTGCCCTCGTCGGCAAGCGTCAGTATCAACTCGTATATCTCATACTTAGCTCCTACGTCGATGCCTCTGGTCGGCTCGTCCATCAGCAATATGCGCGGCTTGGTGAGAAGCCAGCGGCCTATTATGACCTTTTGCTGGTTTCCGCCCGACAGCGAGCGAATCGCGGTGCGGCGGCTGGGGGTCTTGACCTTTATCGAGTCGATGACCCAATCGGTGTCGTGGTTCATCTTACTTCCGTTGAGAAGTATCTTTCCATAGGTCTTGAGATTGGCGATGATGGAGTTGAAGACTATGTTCATCATCGGGAACAGACCCGTGGCGCGCCTCTCCTCGGTTATAAGCGCGAAGCCGTTGTCGGTCGCCTTTTCAGGGGTGGCGTTCTCGATGGGCTTGCCGTCGAGCGTTATTGTGCCGCTCTTTTTGGTGTAGTAGCCGAAAATTGTATTCAGAAGCTCCGTGCGCCTGGAACCGACCAGACCCGCTATGCCAAGAACCTCGCCTTCGTGCAGGTCGAAGGATATGTCGTGGCAGGCCGGCTCGTACATCCCCGAAAGGTCTTTAACCTCGAGAATGGTCTTGCCCGGCGTATTGCGCTTTTTGGGAAAGCGCTGGGTCATGTCGCGGTTGACCATGAGGCGGATTATCTCGTCGGTGTTAAGGTCATTGGCCTTGCGCGTCGCCACCCACATGCCGTCGCGCATAATGGTAACCTCGTCGGATATGGTCAATATTTCGTCCATCTTATGGGAAATATATATAATTCCAACGCCCGCGCCGGTCAATTTCTTGATTATGCGGAATAAATGCTCGACCTCGTTCTCCGTAAGCGAGCTTGTCGGCTCGTCGAGCACGAGTATTCTGGCGTTATAGGAAACGGCCTTGGCAATTTCGACCATCTGCCGCTGAGATACGGATAGCTTGCCTATGATGGTCTTTGGATCCACGTCTATCTCGAGTTCCTTAAACACCTTCATGGTGTCGTCGTACATGCGCCTGGAATCGACGAGCCCGCCCTTTTGGGGGAACCTTCCCAGCCATACGTTCTCCATGACGTTGCGGCGCAGAACCTGATTCAGCTCCTGGTGAACCATGGCCACGCCGTTGTCAAGAGCGTCGCGGGGGTTGAGAAAGTTGACGGTCTGACCATTCATCCTGATCTCGCCCGCGTCCTTTTTATAAATGCCGAACAGGCATTTCATAAGGGTCGACTTTCCCGCTCCGTTTTCACCCATTAGCGCGTGAACCGTGCCCGCCGTCAATTCGAGGCGCGCCTTATTAAGCGCCCGGACGCCGGGAAAGCTCTTGTCGATGTCGATCATCTGCAACAGGTAATTGTTTTCCATATCATCACCGCGCTTTATCAGATTTGGAAGCGCCGATAATTTACAGGCAGGCGGCTTGCGCCGCCCGCCAACGCTTCATATTAAACTATGTATTATTCGACTTCGGTTATCTTCGCGTAGGGGATGCGGATGCAGTGATAGGGATCGTCGGTGTACTCGTAATCGGTGCCGTCGAGCCACTCGAGGCCAAGAGCGCCATTGATGGCGATGCGGATGTTCGCCCTGCCCATGGCGTCGCCGTCCTGCTGAACGGTAGCGGTCATGCCGCCGGTCTTGATGGATTCGAGAGCCGAGTCAACCGCGTCGACGCCGATGACTACGACGTTGGGATCTCCCGCTATGCCGGTGTTGTAGCCGTAGCCGTTGAGAGCCGCGACCGCGCCTAAGCACATCATGTCGTTATTGCCGAAGATGACTTCGATGTTGGGGTTGGCGGCGAAAAGGGCGGTTATGGCATCCTGCGCCATCGCCTGATCCCAGTTGCAGACCATGGTCTCGCCGATCTGCTCGAGCACGAGGCCGTTGGCTTCGGCGGTTTCAACGGAATACCTGGTGCGGGCGATAGCTTCGTCGTTCTGCGGCTCGCCCATCAGCATGGCGTACTGGAGAACGCCGTCGCCGTTGAGGTCGATGCTGGAATCGGCGGCGTAAAGCTCGGCGAGGATTTCGCCCTGCATGTCGCCGGCCTGACGGGCCAGAGTTCCGATGAAGATCGTTCCGGTATCGACCAGAACGGACTGCACGGTATCCTCGGCGGGCTGCTTATTGTAGAACAGGAAGGGGATTCCGGCCTCGGTGAACATATCGACCAGAACCTGTCCGTTGGTGACTTCAGCCAGATTGATGATTACGAAATCGGGCATTTCGCCGCAAAGAATGGTGGCCTGCTCGATCTGCTTGGCCATATCGTCGGCGGCGTCATACATCTGAAGGGAGATGTCGATTCCCATTTCCTCGGAATAATACGCGGCCCATTTTTCCATGGCGGCGCGGACGGTGCTTCCATAGGTGTCGTCATACTTCCAGATGAGGGCGCGGATGTCGAGGGATTCGGGGGTCTCGGCGAAGGCCAGCGTGCAGCTCAGCGCCATAATAGCGACCAGCATCAGGGCAAACAGTTTTTTCATTACAGAAAACCTCCTTGTTATTTTGAGTATGCCATACTATGGCATAATTCTCATATAAACAGTATAAACGTTTCGCGTATAGCTGTCAAGTGAAAATAGTTGTAAAAATGGGCGTTATGTTCCGAATTTGCCCGTGAGTTTGTCGCTTCCCCCCCATATTCAAGCGGAGGCACGGACGCTAAGTCAAACGCGAACGCCTTCGTTTTATTTCCCTGTTTTGTGCGCTTACCCGTTCGCGACCAGCGCCGCGGCGACCCGGGAGGCTAGGCGGGCGTTGTTGTAAACGAGCTGTATATTGGCCTCGAGGCTTTTACCCCCGGTGAGCATTTGAATCATGTCGAGCAGAAAAGGGGTCGAGGCTTTGCCGTGGATGCCCCTGGCGTTCATCTCGTCTATGGCCTTGTCTATATTCTCGTTTATATAGTCAAGATCCATGGCGTATTGTTCGGGGATGGGATTGGTGACGAGCATGCCGCCCGACAGTCCGCAGTCTATTTTAACCCTAAAGGCGCGGGCTATTTCCTCGGGGGTATCCAGGCGATAATCGACGCTGAAGCCGGAGTGAGTGGTATAAAAGGCGGGAAGTTCGTTCGTGCGGTAGCCGATTACCGTAACGCCGCGCGTTTCGAGGTATTCGAGCGTGAGGCCAAGGTCCAGTATGCTCTTTGCGCCCGCGCATATGACCATAACCGGAGTTGAGGCCAATTCCTCGAGATCCGCGGATATATCCATCGTTACCTCAGCTCCGCGATGTACGCCTCCGACGCCGCCGGTCGCGAATACGCGCACGCCCGCCATTGACGCGCCGATCATCGTCGTCGCGACGGTCGTCGCGCCGTCCATTCCGCGAGAGAGCAGCACCGGCAGATCGCGGCGGCTGGCCTTCGTGACCTCGAGGCCCTTTTTCCCGAGGTACTCGATCTGTTCGGGAGAAAGCCCCACGGTCATCCTGCCCTGTATTATGGCTATGGTCGCCGGAACCGCGCCGTTCTCGCGGACGATTTTTTCGACGTTGAGGGCGGTCTGGACATTTTGCGGATAGGGCATTCCGTGAGATATTATGGTGGATTCCAGGGCGACGACGGGTTTTTTATTCTCCAGCGCGAGTTTAACCTCGTCGGATACGAAAAGGTATTTATCGATATTCATACTGCTTACTTCCTTATCATGATATTAAGCGGTTCGCGCTTTTGTCAGCCGTAGCGCCCGGCTATGACGCCGTTTATCGCCTGCGCCGACATACCGGGACTTACCGCGAGAACCGACTGAGCGCATATCGCGGAGGCGGCGAGACCCGCGAGCGACATTTCGGCCAGCGTCATTCCCTCGAGATACCCGGCGGCGGCCGCGGCAAGAAACGCGTCGCCGCAGCCGGTGGTATTGACGACTTTCAGAGAAAAGCAATCCAGCCTTCCGCTCTGCCGCCCGTCGTCGTAATAAACGCCGCGCGCGCCGAGCGATATAATCGCGTTTTTCAATCCTCTTTCCAGCATGGCGTCCGCGAGGCGCGGAAGCTCCCCGTCGCAAGGTACGGGCAATCCGCAAATCGCGGCGGCTTCTGGCTTATTGGGCTTCATAAACGTCAGCCTGTTCAAAACATTGGCAAATCTCACGGACTTTTTGACCGAAACCGGATCGGCGAACATGGGAGATTTACAGTTGAGCGCTATGAATTCAATGCTCTCGCGGGGGAGATTGGCGTCCAATACGACCAGACGCGCCCGGTTGAGCGCATCGAGTTTGTCCCTGAGATATTCGACGGTCATTTCGTCGTATATGCGCATATCGTTTACCGCGGCGGCGACTTCGCCGTTTATGTCGTTCAGGCAAAGATAAACGGATGTCGCGCGATTGGGAAGGGTCAGGCAGTCGGACGTATCGATTCCGAGCTTTGCGCAGTCGTCCAATATATGTCTTGCGTGCATGTCCGAGCCAAGCGCCGCCATAAGGCGCACATTGTACCCTATCCTCGCGAGGTTTTCCGCGATATTTCGTCCGACGCCGCCGGGAGAAACGCGCACCACACCGGGATTCGAATCCCCCGCGATCATCGCCGTGTCAGACTGCCCGCTTATATCGATATTCGCCGCGCCGACGACCGCGATGTAACCGTCCGCGCCCGCTTTCAAGCGGATGCTTTTCCCCTGAAAGCGCTTTACGGGCATATTGTCGCGATCAACCATGAGCGATACCTCCGATGCATTACACACGATTATTCTATTGCAACGGCGCGCGTTTGTCAATGGGTCGTGAGAAATTATATACGCGCGGTACATTATCCATATCAGTCAAATATCTCGCGCACAAAGTCGGGAAGTCCTATAATAGAGGCGCGCATATATTCGCCGAGGTCTTCGTCCATGTCGCCAAGTATCCACTCCGATAATAGCGCCACCGATCCAAAGGTGTACTGGCGAAGCAGCCTCGTTTCGCACGCGGTCATCGTGATATTCTTCTCTTTCAGCGCCCTTTGGTAAAAGGCGAATGTTTGGGCGAATATGAAGTTGCCCAGAGAGTTTACGTCGGTCGATATGAGCGCGTTGCGATAAAAGCGCTTATGCCTCGTGAACACCTGCCAGGTGTCGTTGACCGCGTCGTGAAATGAGCGCCCGTCAAAATACGTCAACAGAGTTCCCTCTAAAACGCGCATATGTATGGCGGATACGAGGTCGTACTTGTCCCGGAAATGGCGATAAAAGCTGGCTCTGCTTATACCTGCCCGCATAACCAGCTCGCTTATGGACAATTCGTCGATGGAGCGATTCTGCAAAAGAGAGTAGATCGCTTCGGTAAGCGCGCGAAATACCAAGCCGTCATCCGAGCGCAGGTATTTGACCAGAGTGAGCTCCATAGCACCGCCTCCTCACGCATCTTTATACTAACACAATTCGAATCGCGATGCAAGCTTTGTCTCATGCGATTCTTCCCAAAAATGGCGTTCCCCGATTGAATTTTCAATTGCACCCTTTTAAGGAAGAGCTGAGAGTTACGGT
>JAUNBY010000502.1 GCA_030526935.1 Clostridia bacterium | reverse complement strand
CAACTGATACGGGAGCTTTGTCCGGATGGGGTTGCACATAAAACACTGGGCGAAATTGCTACCGAAATTTATCGTGGAGCAGGGATCACACGCGACCAAGTTACGGAAACAGGGACACCTTGTGTCCGATATGGCGAGATTTATACAACATACGATGTTTGGTTTGAGAAATGCGTTTCGCATACAAACAAAGCTGATATTGCAAAATCTTGCGCTTGTCTGCTTCCGGAACCTGCAGGAAGAAACCAACAAGGCGATCGCCCTTTTTGGCGACAGGGAAGCCGGAAGCGTCGTGATGTTAAAAGGCTACGACGCGTACTATAACGGCTACGACCTCATCCCGCTAAAAACGGGGGCTGCCTCACAATGAGGCAGCCCGGATTGCTGCGGGTAAACTCTACCGCTGGCGCTCGCGTGTTAAACCGCGAGCGCGCCCCGCCTGAACCAGTTAAGGCCCTACGTACAGTCCGCCCGAGAAATTCAGCACGTTTCCGGTCATAAAGTCCGCTTCCTCGCTCACGAGGTACAATATCAGCGCGCCATACTCCCTCGAGGTTCCGGCGTGACCGACGGGGATTGTGTCTACGTAGTCGGCTATGTCAAGCGCGCCCTCTCCGGGTTCGGAATCGTTTATCATTCCGCTGAGAGCGATGGTATTGATGGTGATTCCCTTTTCCGCAAGTTCTCTGGTGAGGGCGTAGGTCATGCTGTTGATCGCGCCATAAGCGATTTCCTGCATGGCGTTTTCATATGAATTGCCGTCGAGCGAGCCTACGTTGCTCGTAAAGACCAGGCGCGCGTGTTCGCTGCGCTCGAGAAAGGGGATAAGCGTAAGTATCTTTGAAAGCGGAGTCGTGATAGTCGTTATGTCTTCTTCCGTCATATCGTCCAGCGACACCGGCGCGTTGCGCCCGCCGGTCTTGTTGATGTACACGTCCACCGATCCAAATTGATCTTCGACGGTTTGCAGGATTTCTTCAAATGGATTGCTGTTGCTCATGGCGATGACCGTTCCGGGAAGCCCGTCGGCCTCCGCGACGATTTGATCGGCATTGGCGGGATTGTGCGTAACCATGACCACGTTCATGCCCTTTTCCGCCATCATCAAAACAGCTTCCCGCCCAATCGCGCCCGTAGAGCCTTCAAACACGCAGGTCCTTCCCGCGAGCGTGAGCCCCGCGGAGGCGACGTCCGATTCCGCGACACAGATTCCGCTTACTAGCATAACGAGCGCCGATAAAAGCGCGAATGCCTTTATAAATGTGTTCCTCATGGTCTCCCCTCCTAAAATTAAACTCTACTTCCAGAGGAAGTTGTCAAAGGTGTATACCGCAAGTTCGCGCCACAGATTCCATTGATGTCCGTAGTGCAGGTCGTTCTTTATCTTGAACGGAACGCCAGCCTGCCCAAGGCCCCAAACGTAATCGTAGGCGCTTGACTCGTTCGCTGCAATGGCTTCGTTGTAGAACGCGCGCGTAGCGACATGATCATACAGTCCGAAACCAATGAAAAGGTTCTTATTCATCAACTCGGGCTTTTCAAAGTCGGGATTGGTTATATGCACGTGCATGGGCGGACTCATGGCTATATATGAATCGAACAACTCAGTATTATTGAAATACACGTACATAGTGCTGGAACCGCCTTGGGACAGACCCGCCAGGGCGCGGTGCGATGGATCCGCCGACGCGTTATAAGTTTCGCTTATATACGGCAAGAGGGTATTCTCCAGGTATTCCGCTATTTGCGGACGGCTGAAGTTATTGGCGTCCGGGGTTACGACCACTACGGGTTCCATGCGCCCTTCGGCAATCATATTATCGAGTATGTGGTCAAGGCCATTGTTGAGCCAGCTTCCGCAAAAACCGCCGCCGCCGTGATAGATGACGAGCAAAGGATATGGCTGTTCGCGATCCTCATCAAAGTTATAGGGCAGATATACGCCAAAACCAGTGTCGATAGCATCGTTCGTTACGATCGATTCAAAGAGTACAGTTCCGTTTTCATCCGGGCGGGGAGCCTGTTCAACAACGCACGTGCTTTTTGATTGCTTCACCGAGTCGTAAGGCACGTAGACAGAGGTCAGGTATTCCTCATTGCTCATGGTGTCCTTTTCTACCG
>JAUNBY010000052.1 GCA_030526935.1 Clostridia bacterium | reverse complement strand
AGCAATCCTCATCAATGAGTATGGCCGTTCCCAGATGCCCCACAATGCCTACGACATTTCTTTCATCCACCTCTATGGTAATCGCGTCGGGCCACTGCCGGCTTACGTCGATAAGCTCCATGTTTCCTTCGCGCCTGAAGTTGTCGCTTACCTTATCAAGATCGAGCGAACGCATCTTTTGTCCCATGCTTATACCCGACAGGGCGATTATATCGCTGTCGGACACGGATTTATTTCCCGCAACCGATATCCTCTTGACCACGAAGACGTTTTGATCCAAAAAAACAAGTATAGCCAAAACAAACACGAGGCAAACCACAAACCCCGCGAGGTTTGTGTTCTGCCTCTTCGCGTTGTATCTCCTTCTCGCGCTCATTTGTATCACCTCTCTGCCTTCATGAGACCGCGGCTATATTCTTTCGACCGCGGCGCCCAAGTCGGATAGTATTTTCTCGAGTTTTACATATCCGCGATCTATTATATTGGCGCCCTCGACCTCCGTGACTCCATCGGCCGCCAGCCCCGCGAGCACAAGCGCCGCGCCCGCCCGCAGGTCTCTGGCCGCTATTCTCGCGCCCGTGAGCACTCCGCCTCTGATCACGGCTATCCTGTCGTTGATTATTATATCCGCGCCCATGCGCCTTAACTCACACGCGTGGGAGAACCTGTTTTCAAACACGTTCTCGACTATGACGCCGACTCCGTCCGCCACGCAGCTCATAGCCATGAACTGCGCCTGCATATCCGTCGGAAAGCCCGGAAAAGGCTGCGTGGAGACCTCTATGGCCTTGAGCTTCTCAGGCGCGCGCATAGACATTATACCATCAGAACAGCCAAACGCGCAACCCGCTCTTTGCAGCTTATCCACGACCGCTCCCATATCGCTTAAAACGGCGTTTTCGAGCTCTATCTCGCCGCCCGTCATCGCCGCCGCCGTCAGAAGCGTTCCGGCGACAATCCTGTCGGGCATAGGCCTGAATCTCGTTCCGTTCAGTCTTTTTACGCCTTCTATGGTTATGCTTCCGCTTCCCGCGCCGCGAATCTTCGCGCCCATTGCGCTCATGAATCGCGCGAGATCGACTATTTCAGGCTCCCTGGCCGGATTATGTATCACCGTCGTACCCGGCGCCGTCGCCGCCGCCATCATCAGGTTTTCGGTCGCGCCGACGCTTGGGAAGTCCAGATGCACCGTGGCTCCTCGCAGATTACTGCCGTCGCAGTATATCATGCCGTGCTGTTCCCTGATTTTCGCTCCAAGCGCCTTCAGTCCCTTAATATGTAGGTCTATGGGCCTCAGCCCTATTTCGCAGCCTCCCGGATATGTCACCACCGCTTTTCTGAAGCGGCCTATAATAGGGCCAAGCATGAATATCGAGGACCTTATGGCCTTTGACAGCGCATCGGGCATTTCCCATTTGCTGGCGATGCCCGCGTCAATGGTCACGACGTCGCCGGTAAGCTCGTATTTGCATCCCAGAGTCGTCAGTATTTTGAGCATATTCCTGGTGTCGCTCAACTCTGGAAAGCCTTCAATCGTTACCGGCTGCTCGGTAAGCATGGAGGCCGCGAGTATTGGAAGCACCGCGTTTTTGGCGCTGTCCAGCCGCGCTCGGCCAAATATGCGGCGGCCACCGGTTATACGAAAGACATTCACAGGTCACACCTCCAATTTTAGGAGCCACACCAACAACATATGCAAAAAAACGCGATTGGTGAATAAATTCGCTAAAATTGGCCTGTACCTATCTGCGTCGATTGCCTTCCAATCCTTATGACCAACCCCGCGGCGGCCATAACTATGGCGATGGACGTGCCCCCGGCGCTGAAAAACGGGAGCGGAAGCCCCGTAGTAGGCATGACCCCTATTACCACCGCCACGTTCATTACCGTCTGCACTCCTATCATGGCGACTATTCCCCCGGCGAGAAGCGCGCCGAAGCGATCCTCGCACATCATCGCTATCCTCATACCGCTGTATATAAGCCAGAAGAACAGCGCCAGCACGCACAGGCATCCCGCGAGACCCAGATCCTCCCCCACAACCGCGAAAATGAAGTCCGATTCCGGATAAGGTAAAAAGGCAAATTTTTGCCTGCCCTGTCCGAGTCCCATTCCGAACAGCCCGCCCGAGCCGAACGCCATGAGCGATTGAGCCAACTGGTAGCCCTCGTCGCTCAACTGTGCGAAAGGATCGCGAAACGACATGAGCCTTTCCCGTCTATACGGCTCCGACAGCGTATAATACGCCGCGAGCACCAGTCCTCCCGCGCCAAGCATAGCCAGATGAAGCCATCTTCCCCCGGCCATCAGAACCATAACGGCGCTGACTATCAGAATGGAGCCGGCGGTTGAAAGATTGGGCTGCAAGAGTATCAGAAAAAACGCCGCCGCCGGAACCAGCAGCATCGGTATAACGCCCCGAAAAAAGCTGCCAAGCCTGGCGTTGCGCCGGCTGAGCGCCCTCGCCATAAAAAGCACCACCGCGTATTTCGCCATCTCCGATGGCTGAAAACCTATGGGGCCTATCCTGAGCCACCTTCTAGAACCGTTGACCATGCTTCCCACGCCGGGTATTGGCACTATTGCCAACAAAACCACGCTCAGCGCCAGGAGTCCGCCGCACACCGCGGGCTTTTTCAGAATCCTGTAATCTATTTTGCCGACAAAAAACATCGCCGCAAGTCCCAGAGCCATTCCCATAAGCTGACTTATCACCTCGGAGAATTGCCCGGCCTGCGTGTCCTGCGCGTTATAAAAGCTGGCGGCGTAGAGGACTATTATGCCTGTCGTAAGTAAAAGTCCGAGCGCCGTCTTAAAGCCCCTTATGTTTTTCTCCATTGCCTGCCATGGCAATGCTTTTGCGCCGAGTTGTGCCGGCGCGGACAACGCTAGCTCAACCCGTTGACGATTCGCTTGAACTCCTCGCCCCTGTGTTCAAAGTCTCTGAAAAGGTCAAAGCTCGCGCACGCGGGAGATAAAAGTACGTTCCCCCCGGGCTTCGCCGCCTTTCTCGCCATATCGACGGCTCTTTCAAAGTCCATATCGGCGTTCTCGTAATCGGCATAGCCCACCTCGTCGAGCGCCTTGGCGATTACCGCGGATGTAGCTCCGCACAATACGACGTGTGAGATATTTCCCACGGCGACCTCCCTGGCGAGAGGAAGCATCGAAACGTGCTTGTCGGAGCCACCCAGTATTATAACCGTAGGCGCGGTCATGCTCTGTATGGCTTTTATCGTGGAATCAACGTTCGTCCCTTTAGAGTCGTTTATATACCTCACGTCGTCGAGCGTCCTTACGTACTCCATCCTGTGCTCCACGCCCTTGAAGGTTCTCAGAGTATGCCTTATTACGGGCGCGGGTATACCGGCGGACATGGCCATGGCGGTAGCCGCGAGCGCGTTTTCCAGATTGTGCGGGCCTGGTATGCTTACGTCGGCGACATTACAGATGGTTCTGTAGTCGTCCTTCTTTCCATAGACGATAAAGCCCGCGACCACGAACGCGCCGTGCTCCGGCTTATTTAACCTTGAAAACCATTCTACGCGGCACTTTGCCCGGTTTGACATATCGCGCGTAACCTCGTCGTCGTAGTTGAGAACCACCACGTCATCATCACGCTGGTTTTCAAATATCCTCTCCTTCATCGCGATATAGGTCTTCATATCCCCGTGGCGATTGAGGTGATCTTCCGTTATATTGAGTACCGCCGACACCTTCGGGCGATAATCCACGACGCTTTCCAACTGAAAAGACGACACCTCGCATACCGTTACGCTTTCGGGCATCGTCTCAGATACAACATTCGTATATGGCAGGCCGATATTGCCTACGACATAGGTGAGCTTCCCGGCATTTTGGAATATTTCACCGGTCAGCGCAGTGGTGGTGGTTTTGCCGTTGGTTCCCGTTATGGCTACGAGAGTGCCCTTATCGTTTCTATAGGCAAGCTCGATTTCGGATATTACCTCTATTCCCTTTGAAACGGCTTCGGCGATCAGGGGATTGGTCATAGGCACACCCGGGCTTAAAATAAGCGTTCCTGCGCCGTCAAGGGCGTTTTTTGACTCATCCGCGAGCATGTATTCTATATTCTTTATATCTTTAAGCGGCGCGAGCTGTTTTTCCAGTTCGTCCCTGCTCTTGGCGTCGCAGACCACGACGTTTTTTCCCTGACCCGCCAGCAGCATTGCCGCGGCGACGCCGCTTCTCGCCATCCCTACGACTACAACCTTGTCCTTATTCAACCTGACACCTCCTTACGGGTAAAACGCGATTAAACGGTATAGTTAAGCAGCACCACAAGACACATGACGATCGTCACAAGAGTGTACATAGACACTATGCGCGTTTCGGGCATTCCACCCAGTTCAAAGTGATGGTGCAGCGGAGCCATTCGAAAAATCCTCTTGCCGTGAGTTAACTTGAAATATCCGACCTGTATTATATCCGACAGGCTCGACGCGACCATCGCAAGCGCGATTAGAGGGAGCAAAAGCGACGTTCCCGTAAGTAGCGCGACGCCCGCGAGCGCGCCTCCTATCGTAAAGGAACCTACGTCTCCCATGAACACGGAGGCGGGATAGCTGTTGAACCTGAGAAATCCCATAAGCCCGCCAACCGCCGAGCCGCACAAGAGCATGAGGCTTGTAAACCTAGCGTCGGTCGTCGCCACCTCGCCAGAATTGACCGCCATGAACATCATAATCAGCGCCATCGTCGCGAAATCCACGACCGAGCAGCTCGCGAGCAATCCGTCCAGACCGTCAAGGAGATTCGCAGAATTGACCGTACCTACCAGTATGAAAACCATGACGGGTATATACCATATTCCCGGTTCCCACGCAAAATCCGCAAATGGCACTATGAGCTTCGTAGACGCTTCGCCTCCAAAGTAAGCCCAGGACGCCAGCGCTATGGACAGTATGAGCTGCGGCAGTATCTTCTGCATCGGCGTAAGCCCCAAAGAGCGCTTTAGCCTGACCTTTATAAAATCGTCTATAAAACCTATGAGGCCGAAACCAAGCATGCATATCAACCCCACCCATAAAAACGAGCCACGGGCGTGGTCAAATGACAGTATTATAGGAACTATGGTCATTGGCAGCGCGAATATAACGCCGCCCATCGTGGGTATGCCCTGTTTTTTTAAATGGGAATGCGGGCCAAGGTCATAAATCGTCTGGCCGAATTTCATTTTACGAAGCCATGGTATAACCACCGGTCCTATGACCAGCGCCATCAAAAACGATATTATAACCGCCCAAATCAACCGTTGCATCCCAAGGTTCCTCCGAACTCTTATTCTTCATCCGCTATTTCCGCGAGCAGTTCTTTAACGACGATCTTCTCGTCAAACGGATGCTTTACGCCCTTTATATCCTGATAGGTCTCGTGACCCTTTCCCGCGAGTACCACGACGTCGCCGGGGCGCGCCATTTTCATGGCTTTTTTTATTGCCTCGCGGCGGTTTTCGATTATCTCGTAATCGCCTTTCGAGATTAGTACGCCCTTTTCCACTTCGCTCAATATCGCATAAGGATCCTCTCCCCGTGGGTTGTCACTCGTAAGTATGCAGTAGTCCGCGAGCCGTCCGCCTATCTCGCCCATCATGGGCCTCTTGTCGTGGTCGCGATCCCCTCCGCAGCCGTACACGGCGATTACCCTTTCGTCGGTCATTTCGCGCACGGTTTCGAGTATATTTTCAAGCGCGTCGGGAGAATGAGCGTAGTCGAGAATCACTCTGTAGGGCGTTTCCGTCTCCAACAGCTCTATCCTTCCGGGTACGCCCTTCAGCTGTTCAAGACCTTTTTTTATATCCTCGCGGTTGACGCCCAGCCTGTCGCACATTGCGGCGGCCATCATGGAGTTATAGACGTTGAAAACTCCCGCCAGTTGCAGGTTTATCGAAAGCTTAAAGCGCTTTGTGAACGTAAGCTGATAGCGGCAGCCGCTTCCCCGTACCTCTATTTCGTTTGCGTGTATGTCGCTTGAAACCCTTATGCCTGTATCGGCCTTGGGCAGATCTATACTTTCCATGGCTTTGGCCACGCGGTCGTCGTCGGCATTGTAGACTATTGACTTGCAGTGTTCTTTCGTGAACAGCATGAGCTTGGCTTTCAAATAGTTGTCCATATTGTGGAAAAAGTCGAGGTGATCCTGCGACAGATTTGTAAATCCCGCCACCTCGAAGCACATTCCGTCCACTCGATGAAACGCCATTGCATGAGCGGAAACCTCCATCACGACGTATTCCGCTCCGCTGTCCGCCATCCTTCTCAAAAGCGCCTGAATGTCTATGGGATCGGGCGTGGTGAGGTTTGCGGGTATCTGCTCGTCGCCTATTATTGAGCAAACCGTGCCTATCAGCCCGACTTTGTATCCCGCAGCCTCGAGTATCGACTTAATCAGAAAGCTTATCGTAGTCTTTCCCTTGGTTCCGGTAATGCCCACCAGCTTCAGGTCGTCGGCCGGTCTGCCGTAAAACTCTGCCGCTATGTACGACATGGCTATTCTCACATCGGGGACTATAATCTGCGGCACGTCCAGCGGCAGGCGCCTTTCTACGACGAGCGCCGTCGCGCCGGATTCCACCGCCTGGGGCGCAAAGTCATGCGCGTCGTTGCGCTGACCCGGCGTACAGAAAAACAAGGCTCCCGGCTGCACCTTGCGCGAATCCGCGCACAGCGACGTCACCTCGTTTCTCTCATAGCCCACTATAGTCACAGGGCCGGGTATGGCCTTTGCCAGTTTTGTCAGCTTCATCTGTGCCGCCTCCTGATTATTACGATACATATGCCACAAGCGCGATTTCTAGCGTTCGAAGCTAACCGACACGCTTGTATCCCTTGTAACCATCGTCCCGGCGGACGGCTCCTGCGCGGTAGCCAGACCGCTTCCGTCTATCGTCATATTAAGTCCGTAACTGACTATCAGACGATTCGCCTCGCCTATGGACATCCCCGTGACATCCGGCACTTCGACGTTTTGCGAAGTATACTCCCCGTCGGTTTCGACATACACGGTTATTATAGACCCACTTGCCATCTGAGTTCCGGCCTTTGGCAACTGACCCACGACCGTCCGGCCCGTTCCGTCGAGAACGGCCGTAAATCCCGCCTGACCGATAGCCCGCAATGCCTTTTGCGTATCCATTCCAACGACGTCGGGAACGTCCAGATAGGTGCTCTCGTCCTGAAAACTCCCATGCGACGGAACCGCGAGATGTATAAGAGTCCTTTCTATGACCTGCTTCGCGAACGGAGCGGCTGTCGTCGATCCGTAATCGGGCTTTACCGTAGCTTCGTCTACGATAAACAGCACCGCTATCTCCGGGTCGTCTATGGGAGCGAATCCCATAAAGGAACCTATATGAGTATCCGAGGATACCACGCCGTCCACGTATATCTGCGCCGTTCCCGTCTTTCCCCCGACGCGGTAACTCTCAAGGTAGGCGTTTTTTCCGCCGCCGTTTTTGACGACGCCTTCGAGAAGTCCGCGCATCGTTTCGGAGGTTTTGGCGGAAATGGGATTTGAAACCACCGAAGGCTCGGACATATAAACGACCTCGCCATCATCCGATGAAATCTGTTTGACCACGTAGGGCTTCATAAGGTTCCCGCCGTTCACCGTGGCGCTGGCCGCGGTGAGGAGCTGTATCGGCGTAAGCGCCACGGACTGGCCAAAGCCTATGCGCGCTATATCAACGCGCTTGCAGTTTTCGCGCGATATAAGTATTCCCGAAGCTTCTCCCGAAATATCTACTCCCGTAACGCGCCCTAGGCCGAAAGCCTCCATATAGTCGTAAAAACGCTCTATGCCGAGTCTGAGACCCAGTTCTACGAATACGGGGTTGCAGGAGTTTTCAAGCCCCCTGGCCATCGTCTGAGCGCCGTGAGCGCTGCTCCAGCACCTTATCCTTCCGCCCTCCACGACAACTGATCCCGAGCAGTAAAACCCCTCGGAAACGTTTGTGACGCCTGTTTCCAGGGCGATCGCCGTCGTAAGCACCTTAAACGTCGAACCCGGCTCGTAGGCGTCGGTGACTATGCGGTTGCGCATAAGTTCGTTGAGCGCGTCTACGTCGTCGCGGGGCGGGGAATTGAGGTCGAAGTCCGGCTTGGAGCACATCGCCAGTATCTCACCCGTGCCGGGGTTCATGACAAGAACCCTCACCGCTTTCGCGTCGTTCACCGTCATGGCTTCTCTCGCCGCCTGTTCGACGATGGCCTGTATATCGGCGTCTATGGTAAGCGTTACGTCGTATCCGTCGACCGCCGCGACGTATTCGTTGGAGCCGGACGTGAGGAGCCTTCCCTTGCCGTCGATCTCGGAAAGCACCCTCCCGTTTTTACCTGTCAGGTATTTATTGAGCGACTGCTCAAGTCCCGACTGACCGACGCCGTCTATGGTGGTTATACCAAGTAGCTGGCAAAGAAAGCTTCCCATCGGATAATACCGCCTGGTATCCTCCTCTATGTACAGCCCGTTAAGCGCGCCCGCGCCCGACTGTTTGTCCTGCGCCAGCATCGCCCTGAGTTGCCTGGCGACCTCGTTTGTCAGCTGTCTCTTAAGCGTCACGCCTCCCTTTGACCTGTCGGACGCCCTCTCAAGAATGGAATCCATTTCCATATTGAGAACGGGAGCGAGGAGCCTTGAAAAGTTTTCAGCGTCGGTCACCATGCGCGGACTCACGCTCGCGGTATAGGCCGTGGCGCTTATCGCCAGAGTAGACCCGTCCCTGTCCAGAATCGTTCCGCGCCTCGGGGAAATTATGCTGTCGCGCGTCCATTGACTTTGCGCTTTTTCCTGAAGGCTTTCGGACTGCACTACCTGCAAATCAAAAAGCCTCCAAGCCAGTATTATAAACATCAATGTAAAAGCCGCAAGCATTACGGCCATTCTCTTTCGAATAGCAGGCCCTGTTGGAACCATGCAATTCCTCCATATACTGGTTTAGCAGCCGGCGAAAAGCACATTATTCCGCCGCAATACTCGAAGGCGGGCATGATCGCTTCCGCCGTCAGGCTTTACGTCACTTTGCCGTGTTTGCGGCGAGTATCGTTTGTTGTCTCGTCTTTTGCGCGTCGAGGGCTATATATCTGGTCTGCTCGTCGGTGGCGAGTTGCATCTCATCCATAGCCATAGCCTCGTTCATAAGCCGTTCGCTGTTCACCCTGGCGCTCAGGCGCAGTTCGAGATTCTCCTTTTGATTCTCAAGCTCCGCAATTTCACTGTTAAGCGACGAAATCTGCTTGGAGTTTATAGCTATCTGTGCGTAACGCGCGACCTGAACAAAGAAGCAGCATACGGCCAACGCAATTGCCATGTACATGCCAATCCTGTTAAGCGCTTGCGCCCTGCGCCTTTCAACGCGGGTTCGCCCGGGCTTTTTGAGTGCCTGCGGAAGACTTTGAGCGTGCCTTCTCGGACGGGATTGCCTCGACGGAGTATATATAGCGTCGCTCCACCAGTCGTTGATATCGTTCGCCGCGTTGCGTGTGTACATGCCAGCCGTGTTTCGCATAGTATTAAAACTCCCCCGCTTTTTCATTGTTCCGTTAAGCGCCTCCGCCGGCGTGGATCCGATGGATCGACACAGGGGACGGCTTACCGCTTACTTTCAGTTCCTCGGCTTATAGTACAATTCGTTGACATAGCTTAGCAGGTCGCCGCATGCCAGTTCAGCCGATTCGTTCTCGCGCACATAGCGAGACTCGTCCCATATCTCTATCGACTGTCCAACGCCTACGAATCTTACGTTTTTCACCAATCCCGCTTTATTGCGAAGAGCCTGTGGCAGCAAAACCCTGCCCTGCGCGTCGAGCTGAGTATCCGGAAACGAGTTTCCGTTTATCAGGCGTACATACCTCATGCCCTTTATATCGGTTGGGGGTATGCGGTTGAGATCCTCCTCTATTGATTCCCACCTGCTCTTGGGGTAAAGGGCAATCGCCGACAGTTCATTGTTCATTCCTACGGTAAAGTCCTCGCCCAACGCGGCGCGATATGCCGCGGGTATTGTAACTCTCCCTTTCGCGTCCATTGTATGTGAAGAGTTGCCCGAAAATGCGGCACTTGCCATTCAAAAGCCCCCTCCACCACAAAGATTCCTCCACATTATACCACAACAAACCAAAACTCGCCACCTTTTGACACCTATTCCCCAAAAAAAGTTTGCCGTCCGATTCTTTTGCAATATGCTTACATCTATAATTGTGATTGAGAAAATAATAGAGGATGTTGCAGATTTGCGACATCCTCGTGGCGGAGGTGACGTTTCCCCTATTCAGGCAGGTATACGAGGAGAAGCTGATCGGTATACCTGCGACCAGATAATCAGCACCATGCAGGAAATGAACTTTTTAAATACTTTTTAAATATGACGGAACGTGATATCTGCCGACCTGTGCGCGTATAGAACTAACCGACGCGCTTCATGCAACTGAAATCCAACGTGTATTCCAAACGTTCTCCACCGTTCCCAAAATCCGATTTCGCAAATATGTATTTGACTTGAGCGGCAATATTATGTATAATAACTCTATAGACGACGTTTGCGATTTAAGCGGGCGTCGGCGCGAAACGCCCGTTAGAATTTTGGGGTTTATGTGAAAGGAGCATTCGTATGTCTGAAATATCCTCCGCTAAGCGCAGGGAAGTATCGGTGATCAACTGGCTTGGAACGCTTATACTGTCGATCATACCCGGACTCAATCTCGTTATGTTCATCATCTGGGCGATAACCAGCAGGCGCGCTGTAAAACGCAATTTCGCCAAGGCCGCGATCATATTGATCGCACTGCTTATTGTGATAACCGTCGTTGTATGCGCGTTGTGGGGCGAGCAACTCGTCGAATTTTTCAACGGTATTAACCCCCTCATCGAACAATCCGTCGAAACGACGCCGAGCGTAACTTCTCCGGTAGTATAAACAGGCGGATATATGGCGTATCATTAAGGGGTGAACCGCGTATAGACGGGTTCACCCCTCGATGTATGGGAATACAATTCGCCACTAAATATCCACTCCAAGAAAGTGCTTGGCGGCAAGTCCTATGACGAACGCAAGCACCGCTACGCCAAGGCTGATCCCCGCCATCTCGCGAAAGCGGTTTTTGAACGACTGATCGCGCGCGACAGACAGGTAATAAGAGAATAGCGCTATTTCCGCCACGACTATCGCGAGCATGATTATAAGCGCCAGCGCGTAATTCGCCGAGGGAAGCAGGAGGTACGGCAAAACCATCAGGGCTACCGTTATGCAATAGGCTATTCCGGTATAGGAACAGGATTTGAACGCGTCTGACCTGCCCTCGCTTTTTGCGCTGAGATATTCGCTGGAAGCCATTGAAAGCGTCGCGGATACGCCGGTTATAAGTCCGGACAAAGCCACAAGCCTCGTATCCTGAAGCGCGAATGTCAATCCTGCAAGCGTTCCGGTCAATTCAACGAGCGCGTCGGACAGCCCCAGTACCATGGAACCAACATATTTGAGGCGTTCCTCGTCGAGCATTGCGATAAGCTCGTTTTCGTGGGATATCTCGTCGTTTAGTATCCTTCTGGCTTCGGGAACCTTGTCGGAAAGGCTCTCATATGCCTTTTGAGCGCCTCGCTCGCCGTTTTCCATAAGCTTTATCGCAAACGTATATCCGAATACTCGCGCCAATAAAGCGTAATGGCGCACCTTCTTCTTTTCCGGCTGCATATTGACATTGGTGTACTTATGCCATATATGCGCGTGACCGTCCTCCTCGTCCGCTATACGCATTAAAACCTTCTTTTCGGACTCTTTTTTGACGAACCTGGCGATCCTCCGGTAAATCTCCGATTCGGTCACTTCCGCCTGCTGAAGCTTTCGTATCGTCAAAAGGGATTCATTGTCGATGTCCATATCATCACCTCGATTACATTATAGGTATTTGATATACTATTGTCAACAGCGTTATGAATGAATTGAAATTCGACAGTGCGCAAAAGCCGTGCGACGAGATATAAACAAAAATCCCTGAAACACAAAGCTTCAGGGATTTTTCGCTGCTGGAGGCGTGAACCGGATTTGAACCGGTGAATAAAGGTTTTGCAGACCTTTGCCTTACCACTTGGCTATCACGCCATCATCTGGAGCGGTAGACGAGGCTCGGACTCGCGACCTCCACCTTGGCAAGGTGGCGCTCTACCAACTGAGCTACTACCGCATGGTGCCTTGGGGCGGAATTGAACCACCGACACGTAGATTTTCAGTCTACTGCTCTACCGACTGAGCTACCAAGG
>JAUNBY010000501.1 GCA_030526935.1 Clostridia bacterium | reverse complement strand
CTGTCACGAACGATTTTCGCGGCAGTTTCGGTATCTTTGGCAGTGGCTTCAATCAGTTTCGCAATGGTCTCAAGATACTGATTGAGTTCTGCGGTTGTCATTTCGTCCACATCCTCACTTCCCTTCATAAGAGCTTTTTGCCCTGCCTTACGTATACTATTATACACGATGTTCTTTTAAATTGCAAGTATTTACTACATGTTTTACAATCAAAATGAATATTTAATATTGACAAATGAAAATATATCGTTTATAATAGTAATAGTAAAGGAGGTGGCGGTATGGATATACCAACAAAGATCAAGCTTTCGGAGGCCTACGCAAAGATAAGCGAAGCGGAATTAGCGCGAAGATTGGGAAAGACATCTCAATCGTTTGGGCAGCGCCTGAAAACGGGAAAGTTCACATCGAGCGAACTCGAAACAATAGCCGACGCGCTAGGCGCAAAGTTTGAATGCAATTTCGTGTTTCCGGACGGAACAAAGATTTGACATCTTATGCGGCGAACCGGGAACGGTTCACGCGAACTGTAAACAACGTGGGGTGTGCGCCTGAGGAGCCATCCAAATTACAACCGCCACCATCTGGGGTTGTAATTTTTTTGTTTTTGGGGAGCATGTAGTTGGGGGAGTAGACGATATCGAGGTACATGTGATAGACGGTGATGGAATCGACGTAGCGGAGAATCATTTCGCGGGCGCGGGCGGGGTCGTTGGCGAGGGTGGCGGCGTCGGCGGTGAGAGCGGCGAGGAGGGCGTCGAAGTCTATTTCTACGGGCGTTGAGATGCTGGCCTGGCGCGCTTCGAGGGCGACGCGGCGGGCGTCGTTTTCGTGGAGGCGTTTAAGGACGGCGGGCGTAGCGTGGCCTTGCGAGATGCTGTTCACGAGGTGGTTGTCGCTGTTGGTTATGCAGGTCAGTTCGTTGCGGATTGCGCGAGCTTCGTCGGTGGTGGAGGTGGCGTATTGCTCGACAAACTTTTCGGCGACGAGGCGCAGCCGTTCGGGGTTGAGTATGTGCGTGCGGATGGCTTCGACTACGTATTCCTCGACGGGCGCGGCTTTGATGTTTTTGTTGTCGCAGATGTGCTCGTTGCGCTTGCCGAGGCAGGAATATGAGACGTATTCGCGGCCTTTGGCGACGGTGGTAAGGCCGGTCATGGGGCGGCCGCACTCGCCGCAGCGGACGAGGCCGGCGAGAAGATATTGACGGTTCGGGCCTTTGCCGCGTCCTTTGCCGAGGGTCTTGTTTTCTTCCATGCGGCGGCGGACGAGCCGCCACGTTTCGTCGGAGACCAGACGGGGGATGATGTCGTCTTTCACGATGGGATCACTTCCTTTTCTTCCTACGTGTTTGTGCATGTAGCGCTCCTCGTTCTCAAACCATGCGAAGCGGCCGGTGTAGCGCTCGTTCGATAAGATGTAGTAAAGGCTGTTGCGGAGGATGGGTCTGCCGGTTTTGCCGGTTACGCCCGTCCTGGCGACGGCGGCGAGAATGTCGTTGTACGACGCGCCCGCGGCGTACATCTCGAAAATCATGCCGACAACCGGGGCTTCGAGGGCGTTTACGACGTAATGGCCGCCGGATATGTCGTAGCCCAGGGGCGGAGTGCCGCCGCAAAACAGCCCCTTGCGGGCGCGGGCGCGTTTACCGGCGATGGAATCGCGGCGGTATTGCAATACCTGATGCTGTCCAAGTACGGCGGTTATGGATTCGGTCAGGAAGTCGTCCGGGTTGTCGATGTCGCCAAGCTTGTTCGTGACGCTGATCACCGCCACGCCAAGGCGCTTCATCTCCTTGCGAAACGCGAACCAGTCGCAGACGTCGCGCGATCCCCGCGCCATGTCGTAGATTATCACGGTGTCGAAAAGATGCTTCTCCGCGTCGGCGATAAGGCGCGTAAAGCCCTCGCGGTTAGTGTTCGTGCCCGTCTGCGCTTCGTCCGCGTAGTAGCCGGATACGCTCAGTCCCTCGCGCTCGCAGTATTCGTCGATGGCGTAGAACTGCCGCTCTATCGATAAATGCGTCTGGTTGCTGGTCGAGTATCGCGCGTAGGCGGCGGCGCGATGGGGTGTGGGATTGGTGGAAATCGTGGAATTTTGGTTTTGCATTGGTTTTCCCCTTTCTTTCTGAGCGGGGACGTG
>JAUNBY010000500.1 GCA_030526935.1 Clostridia bacterium | reverse complement strand
TCGCGTTTCTTCAAGGCTTTCTCGCGCGAATGAGCGTGCGTTTGGACGGTTATCGGTTCTAAATATTCAGGCGGCAAAGCCGCCATTTTTGCGAATATAGCATTAGGTTACCTAACTATAAGAAGGAGATTTCCAATGGACTATGTATTGACGGTCGATTCGCTGAGCAAGCACTACAAGCAATTCAAGGCGTTAAGTGATCTGACCATGCGCGTTCCCAAGGGCGCGATATACGGACTTATCGGGAAAAACGGCGCGGGAAAGACGACGTTGATTCGGTTGATCTGCGCGCTGCAAAGGCCGACGGGCGGCTCTTACGCGCTCTACGGCATCCCGTATGACGACGCGAAAATCGCGCAGGCGCGCAGGCGAATGGGCGCGGTGGTGGAGACGGCGTCGGTCTATCTGAACATGACGGCGCGCGAAAATCTAAAGGCGCAATATCGAGTGCTGGGGCTTGCGTCGTTTCAGGGCATAGATGAAATTCTGGAACTTGTCGGGCTTGCGCATACGGGCAACAAGAAAGCGAAGGATTTTTCGCTCGGGATGCGGCAGCGCTTGGGCATCGCGGTCGCGCTGACGGGGAACCCCGACTTTCTCGTGCTGGACGAGCCAATCAACGGCCTCGACCCACAGGGCATCGTCGAGATACGCGAACTGGTATTGCGGCTCAACCGCGAGAAGCGTATCACCGTGCTGATCTCCAGCCACTATTTAGACGAGCTTTCGCGCCTCGCCACCCATTACGGATTCATCGACAAAGGTCGCGTAATAGAGGAAATAAGCGCCGAAGCGCTTGAAAGCGCCTGTCGTAAGTGTATGCGCGTGGAGGTTTCCGATATGAAGGCGTTCGAGCGCGTGATGGATGAAATGAAGCTTGAGTATAAGACAGTCGACGCGACTACGGCAGACGTATTCGCCAAGGTGAATATCACACGCTTTGTCACGGCGCTTTCACGCGCGGGATGCGAGGTACTCTCCTTACAGCAGCGCGACGAGAGCCTTGAGAGTTATTACATGAATATTGTTGGAGGGGAAAGGCATGCGTAGACTTTTGTGCGCGAACTTCTCGCGGCTTGGGAAAGATATGCTGTTCTGGTCGGGCGTCGCGGTCATGGCTCTGTTTTCACTGTACTGGGTTTCGCAAAATCCCGCGGGGGAACCGGCCGATTCCATGTTCTTCTACCATACGCTGATCCTGCCCTTCGCGCTCGCCGCCATCTGCGCGCTGTTCATCGGCACGGAATACAGCGATGGAACGCTTCGCAACAAGATCGTCGCGGGTCACACCAGAAGCCATGTGTATTTCGCCAATCAGATCACCTGCCTTGCGGCGGGCGCGGCGCTGGGTCTTACGAGCGTTTTTATAATAGCCGCCCTTGGCGCGCCGCTGTTCGGATTTGAAAAAGACGGAACCACGCGTCTTATATGTTTTATGAGCCTGAGCTTTTTAAACATGGCTGCCTTCGCCTCGCTGTTTACGCTGATGGGTATGCTTATACAGAATAAATCCTCGGCTTCGGTTGCGCTTCTAATGAGCCTTGTGGCGATATTCGCGCTCGCCGTGGCGCTCAATATGCGCCTTGAGCAGCCGGAGTTTTTGCGCGGCAGCGGCGCGGAAACGACGCCAAACCCCGCGTATATGACGGGCATGCCGCGTCAGGTGTCGGAAATCCTGTTCGACGCGCTTCCTTCGGGACAGGCCATAAACCTGTTCCAGATGAAAGCGCCCGATCCCGTCCGGATGGCGGCGTGCTCTCTGTCCGAGATACTCATAAGCACATTGCTGGGCGTATTGGTATTCCGTAAAAGGGATATACGATAAATATCATAAGGAGATTTATACATGAATCCTGTTATCGCATGGTCTTCCGCCGTATTGGTTTTGGCGTCTGTCTCAATCTGGCCGCTGCGCCTGTTTTGCGAGAAATACAAAGATAACGCGGCGCTTCGTGGCGTTCGCAAGGCGTTGCTAAGAATACACATACCACTTGGCATACTCTCCCTCATCGCGGTGTTTATCCACTGCCAGATGGAGAGGATGGAGGAGGCGGAGAAATCGCCTCTGGGCGGATTCTTGCTGATCTGCCTGATCGCCCTTGCTATAACAGGAATGGCGAGAAAGGTTTTCCCTCGCTGGTGG
>JAUNBY010000051.1:269-12327 GCA_030526935.1 Clostridia bacterium | reverse complement strand
GAACAGCAGGTTAGGCAGCCACGTTACGCACTCGGGCACGTAGGTTATTAGGAACAGCACGAGCACGAGCGGGATGAGGAAGGGAAGTATCGCCTTGTACATGCGCTCGATCGTTATATCGGCGACCTTCGCGCAGACGAACAGCGACGTTCCCACGGGCGGCGTTGAGAGGCCTATCATGAGGTTGAGAACCAGCACGACGCCCAGGTGGATGGGGTCTATTCCGAAAGACGCCATCAGCGGTATGAGGAAGGGTATGGTTATTGTCATGACCGCCAGCGCCTCCATGAACATTCCGACTATGAGGAAGGCGACGTTTAGTATGAACAGCATCATGAACTTGTTGCTGGTCATGGCGGTAAGCGCCTGGCTGAGCGCGTCGGTTATGCCGAACATGGCGACCAGCCACGAGAACGCCGCCGCGCCGCAGATTATGACGAGTATTCCCGCGGAGTCGCGCACGGTTTGGACTATGGCCGTCCAGACCTCTTTGAGCGACATCTCGCGATAGAACACGACCGCAAGGAAGAACGCGTAGCACACGGCGACCGCCGCGGCCTCGGTGGGGCTGAATATGCCCGACCATATGCCGCCTATGATTATAACGGGCGTGAGCAGGGATAATAACGCTTCCTTAGTTGAAACCGCGATCTCTTTCCAGCTGAACTTGCGAACGGGATAATTGCGCTTTTTACTCATGAAGAATATGAGTATGGACGTTGCCAGCGCCAGTATGAGGCCCGGGACTATGCCGCCTATGAAAAGCGAGCCTACCGAGGTTTCGGTCATCATGCCGTAGACGACCATGGGTATGCTGGGCGGTATGATGGGGCCTATGGTCGCGGAGGCGCAGGTGACGGCGGCGGAGAAGTCGGAATCAAATCCGTCCTTTTTCATCGCGTCCACCTCGACCTGACCGAGTCCGCCGGCGTCGGCGACAGCCGAGCCGCTCATGCCCGAGAACACTATCGAGGCGACTACGTTCGCGTGACCCAAGCCGCCGGGTATGGAACCTACCCAGGCCGAAGCCGCGCGGAAAATTCGTCGCGTAATGCCGCCCGTGTTCATGAGCTTCGCCGCGAGCACGAAAAACGGTATGGCCAATAACGTATAAGAGCTTGAGTTGCCTATCATGCGGTGAACTATGGCGGTGATGGTGAACTCGCCCGTGAGCAATACCGTGGCTATCGCGGAAATGGACAGCGAAAAGCCTATCGGCACGCCCGTCACCATGAGAACCATGAATATCCCTATAAGCATCAGGGCGTAATTCCATACATCCATTTATTCCACCTCCAATGCTTCAGGTAAAAAGTCCTTCGTCCGCCTCGTCAGCAGGTGCAACAGCAGATGCACCAGCGAGAAGGCCGCTCCGACGGGAAACGCCATGTAGAATACGCCGCGGCTCACCGGTATCGTCATATACTTGAGCGGCATCGTTGAACTCGTGACCGCTATCCCTTCGATTATCGCGATCACCAGAAACGCCATGACTATCACGTCCAGAGCGCTCATCCATATGGCCTTAGCCTTCGGGGGCAGGGCGTTGGTGACAAATGTAAGCGCCATGTGCTCTTTTTGCTTGAACGTCATGGACATTCCCACAAACACCGTCCATGACATGCACACAAGCGTGGCCTCATACTGCCATTGAACCGGACTGTTGAACACGAATCTGGCGACAACTGAGACGAATATAAGTATCGTCAGGAATATGATCAGTATGCCCGTGAGCACTTCGGCGACCTTTTCCAGTATGTCGCTGATCTTTTTCAATACGCTGATTATGGACACACACCCCTTTCTCTGGAATAAACCGGCAACGTGGTTGCGCGCGTTGCCGGTCGGCTTCCATGGTTATTCGACGGTTTCGATTATGGCTCTGATCTGGGCTACGGTTTCCTCGGCCCAATCGTTGGCGGCGTAGAAATCGTCATACACGGAGGCGGTAGCTTCCTGGAAAGCGGTGGTGTCGGGATAATTGACCTGCATTCCCGCGGCTTCCAGTTCGGCGGTCATCTGGTCGGCGCTGTTGCGGATGGCGTCGCGATGCTCCTGGCCGTAGATCTTGGCGGCGTCGATGAGAAGCTGCTGAACGTCTTCGGGATATCTGTTCCAGCTGGTCAGGGAGAACACCATGTTCTTGCACTCATACTTGTGGTTGGTGAACGAAAGGTATCTCTGAACGTCCTGGAAGTTGTTGGCGTGGATATTCGAGACGGGGTTCTCCTGTCCGTCGAAGGTGCCCTGCTGCAAGGCCAGATAAAGCTCGGAGAAGGCCAGAGGCGACGGGGAGGCGCCGAGGGTGTTGAATATCGCCAGCGTCACGGCGTCTTCGGGGGTGCGGATCTTGAGACCCTGAAGGTCAGAGGGGTTCTCTATCGGGCGGACGTTGTTCGTCACCTGGCGAAGTCCGTTCTCCCAGTAGGCGATCTGTATCATGTTGTAATTGGCGAGGTCTTCTACGAGGGAAGCGCCAACCTCGGAATCGAGAACCGCGTAAACCTCATAGTAGTTGCTGAACAGGAAGGGCATGCCCAGTATGTTCAGTTTCGGGGCGTAGACGGCTTCCTGGCCCTGCGGAAGCATCATGGCGTCCAGCGTGCCCATCATGAGCATCTCGGACATCTCGGCGTTGCTTCCAAGCGACTCGGCGGCGTAGAGGTCGACCTCAACGCGGCCTTCGGACTGCTCCGATACGTAGGCGGCGAAGTTCTCGAGGGATACGTGCAGAAGGTTCTGGACGGTGTCCGAGTGGCCGAGCTTGATCGTGTAGTCGGCGGCGAGAGCGGCGGTGGACAGTACCATCAGAGCTACCAGCAGTGTTGCGAATAATTTCTTCATGGGGGTTCCTCCTTCTTTTTTATATATCCCGGCGGGCTTTTGGCGCGCCGCTGATATCAAACGTGTTTTTCCGTTTCCGCTTATTTAAGAGGCATGTGTCTCATCGAGCGCTTGTGATCAATCCATGTGTGAGCCGCCGTTTACGTCTATATCCTCTCCTGTGATGTAGGACGCCTCGTCGGAGGCCAGGAACACTATAGCGTCGGCGACTTCCTGCGCCGTGCCGGGGCGGAGCATGGGTATGGTCTTCCATATCTCGCGCTCCTTCTCGTCGGAGAGACCCTTTCTTATGTCCGTAGCCACAAGTCCGGGGCAGACGCTGTTTACGGTTATGCCGTCCGTCACGACCTCGCGGGCCAGCGCCTTGGCGAAGCCCAATATTCCAGCCTTGGCCGCCGAATAGTGGCTTCCGCCGTATACGCCGCCTCCGCGCTTGCCGGATACGGAGCTGGTGTTGACTATGCGCCCGTATTTATTCTTCGCCATATAGGGGATGACCGCCTTGCTGCACAGGAAGGTTCCCAAGAGGTTTACGTTTATGATCTTCATGAAGTCGTCCTTTGTCATGTCGACGGTCTTTATGGGCTGGGTTATTCCGGCGTTGTTGCAAAGTATGTCTATGCGCCCGAACTTGTCGTCAGCCGCCTTAACCATGGCCTGTACGCTGTCTTCGTCAGCCACGTTTACCTGTACCGCCAAAGAATCGCGCCCCATTTCCTTTACCAGTTGCGCGACTTCCTTCGCGCCCTCGTAATCCATATCGGCCACTACGACGTTCGCGCCCTGATTCGCCAGCGTCATTACTATCTGCCTTCCGATTCCATGCTTGGAAGCCGCTCCCGTCACTATCGCTACTTTTCCCTCAAATCTCATTTCAAGCACCTCTTTATTATTGTAATAACTTTTATTGTCAAAACCCATTCATCCGTTGCGTATGAAAAGCGTTTTGTCCTGATTTGAGGAGACGGGAGCAGATTATACTCAGGCTATATGCGCTTCATCTCAAGAACCTCGCTGATCCTCTGGTTGTTCAGTTCCAGCTTGTCCTTGTTCCTGAACGTGAGTATCGCGTGCAGTGCCGCTACCACGTTCAACTCGCATATCCTCGCCGCGATCATCTCGCTGTAAAACGGGTGATTGGACAGACCCGTATAAAGCAGTATGTCGCTGTATTCCTCCAGCGGGGTATTGACCATTCCAAGTATTGAAATAGTCTTAGCGCCCGCCTCCTTCGCGATTTTCATCGCGTCGATAACGTTTTTCGTCCTTCCGCTGTGGCATACCGCCACGATTACGTCGCCCGGCTTTACCCGCAGCGCCGTGTACATCTGAAATACCGAGTCCGTCTCAAGAACGCATGGTATTCCGATCTGAAGAAAGCTGTCGTAGATGCATCTCGCCGTGCTTCCCGATCCGCCCTCGGCCATTATTATGACATGTCGGGCATCGTTAAGCGCGTCCGCCGCGTCCTTTAACGCCGCTCCATCGAGAAAGGCCATCGTATCGTCTATGGCGTCCTTGTTGAATTTGGTCACCTTGCGGGCCACGACCAGCTCGGAATCGGATTTGCTGATGTTGAGGTAATCCGCGTCGCTCGACAGCCTCTCGCTTCTCAGGTAGAGCCTGAACTCCGCGACTCCCGCGAATCCCAGCGACCTGCAAAACCGCACGACCGTCGCCTGGCTCACATCGGCTTCTCTCGCTATCTCCGCGACCGCCTGACCCGCTACCTCTTTCCAGTTCCCCAGAACATAGTCCGCTACCTTCTTCTCGGCTACGCTCAGTCCCCCGTAGTTCATGCTGATGCGCGACAGGCACAGTATGCTCTTTTTTGAGTCCGGCATAATTTCACCTCTTTACTTTCATCATGATGAAAATTATACCAGAAACCCGGGGAAATTAAAAGAATTATTTCATCATATCGTCAAAATATCACCAAAAACCGTGCCATGTCACTACATGTCACGCCATACGCGCAGTTACTGTGCGAGCATATCCTTAGCCGTCTTGACGATGTTCTCAACGGTTATGCCGTTCGCCGCGAGAAGCCGCTCATACGGCGCGGACTGGCCGAACTGATCCTGAATGCCTATCCTCTTGACTATGCCGCGTCCCATTTCAGAGGCGACCTCGCAAACCGCGCTTCCGAGTCCGTTATAGATGTTGTGATCCTCAACGGTGATTATGCGGCCGATGTCCTTGACGCACGTCGATACGGCTTCGACGTCAAGGGGCTTTATTGTGTGCATGTCGAGCAGGCACACGGAAACGCCCATGCCGTTAAGCTCGTTTGCCGCTTTCATGGCGATGGACACGGTGTCTCCGTTCGCTATGATGGCTACGTCGCGACCGACCTTTAAAAGCTTGGCCTTGCCGATTTCAAACTCGTCGTCCTCGTCGTATATGACGGGTATGGCGTCGCGGGTAAAGCGCAGATAGCACGGGCCGTTCAACTCCGCGGCTCTCGCGATGAGCTTTCTGGCCGAATAATAGTCCGCCGGCATTATGACCGTCATGTTCGGCAGCGTCCTCAAAACGCCCATATCCTCTATGCACTGATGGCTCGCACCGTCGTTGGCCGGGGTAACTCCGCCGTGCGAGCAGGCGATTTTGACGTTGAGTTTGGGATAGCATATCTCCTGCCTTATCATCTCCGCCATTCTAAGGGAACCGAATACCGCGTAGGTCACGACGAAGGGGATTTTTCCGCAGGTCGCCAGTCCCGCGGCCACGCCCGCCGCCGACTGCTCGGCGATGCCTACGTTCACATGCTGGTCAGGAAGCGTCTTGGCAAACTGCGTGCTCTTGCAGGACTTGCCTATGTCCGCGTCTACAAGATATATATTGGGGTTGGCTTTCCCCAGGGCTACTATTTCATCGCCGAACGCGTCGCGCGTAGCTATCTTCTTTACGCTGTCCATTATGCCTCTCCTCCCGTAAGCTCGTTTATCGCCTGTTCGTACTGCTCCTTATTGGGCGCCATTCCGTGCCACGCGCAGGAGTTTTCCATATATGAAACGCCCTTGCCCTTGACGGTGTGAGCGTATATGCATTTGGGCCTTCCGTTTTTCTGTTCGCGTATGTAATCGAGCGTCGCGACTATCTGCTCCATGTCGTTGCCGTCGATCTCAAATACGTCAAATCCGAAAGCCTCGAACTTCCTGCCCAGGTCGAGAACCGGCATTACCTCGTCGCAGGTGCCGTCAATTTGGAGGTTGTTGTAATCGACAAAAACTATGACGTTGTCCAGATTGTATTTATTGGCGGTCTGCGCGGCTTCCCATATCTCGCCTTCCTGACACTCGCCGTCTCCAACAACCACGAACACGCGGTAATCCTTCTTATCCCGCTTCGCGGCTATGGCCATGCCTACGCCGCAGGCGAAGCCCTGCCCCAGGGAACCCGTGGATATGTCTATGCCGGGGCACTTCTTCATGTCGGGATGACCCTGAAGAATCGAGTTCTCCTGCCTGAGCGTGTCGAGCACTTCCAGCCCGAAGTATCCCTTCGTCGCGAGCGCCGCGTATTGTATCGGGCATACGTGGCCTTTCGACAATACGAACCTGTCCCTGTCCTCCCACTTGGGATTCTTGGGATCGACGTTCATCTCCCTGAAATACGCCGCGGCTACAAAGTCCGCCGCCGATAGCGAACCGCCCGGATGCCCCGACTGCGCCTTGTATACCATTGTAACGGCTTTGATCCTTAAATCTTTCGCGATTTCCTTGAGTTCGCCGACTGTCGGCCTGTTCATGAGCGACGCCCCTTTCACCGTTGAGAAAAGTTTTTGAAATTTATTTCACATCATACATGATTGTATTTGCCAACTAAACCGATTGACTATATGACAAAATGACTTACAACGTATGATGTTATAAGTATATTCAACTGATCATGGAATGTCAATAGCCTTTTTGCGATTTAACAACATATAAACATACTAACCTTGCCAATTTTTTGTCAATCATGTACAATATATGACGTATATCGGATAAAGGGAAGTGATTGTATGCAGCGCGATAATGAGTACTTTCAAAAAATAAATAATTCGTCTATTGTTCAACAGGTTATAGATTCCATAACAAAAGCCATCATAAAAAGGCAGTTGAAACCCGGCGACAGAATACCCACCGAGATGGAGCTGTCAAGTTCTCTTGGAGTAGGGCGATTGTCCATACGCGAGGCGATAAAGGTATTGGTCTATTACGGCGTGTTGGAGATACGCCGTCCTGAAGGCACGTTTGTGTGCAAGGGTTTCTCGTCGCGGATGGTAGATCCCGTGATATACCGAATCATACTTTCCGACGACGACACGTCCGAAAGCCTCAAGGAACTGCGCCTGATGACGGAGGTGGGCGCGGTAAAGCTTGCCCGGCGCAAATGCACGCCTCAGGGCAGGGAAATTCTGTACCAGAAATATCAGGACATAATCTCCGCCGCTTTCAGCGACCCCATCGACGTACAATGGATGTTCGACGCCGACGACGCCTTCCATCACGCGATTTCGATGATGGGCGACAACCCAATGATCGACAAGATAAACGAGCTGACGAGGCTTTTGACGCATGAGATACGCTATCAGACCGTCAAAAACATGCTCGAAAAAGGCGAGGGTCAGGCCTTTATCGACGCGCACAAGGCTTTATACGATATAATCTGCGGCGGAAGCATCGATAATATAGACGAGATAGTCGAGCACGGCTATTTCTACGACAGGATAAACCTCGACTGACGCGGTAACGCGCGAAGGTCATAATGAGAATAACGCTATTTGTAAGGGAGGCGTTACATGGATGCGTACACCATAGGGCAGATGGCGCAAATGAATCGCGTCACGAAGAAGACGCTGGTCATATACCACCGCATGGGGCTTCTCGTTCCGGAACACGTGGATCCCGATACGGGATACAGGTATTATACGCTCAGTCAGTGCTCGACGCTCGACATGATACAGCAGTTGAAGCACGTCGGGTTGTCGCTCGCGCAGATAAAGCAGATAATCGACAGGCGCGACGTTTCCTACATGCACAGGCTTATAGTTCAGCAGACCGGAAAGCTTCAGCGCTCGATAAAGGCGCTCGAATTCTCCCTGGCTACGGCAAGGGAATTGTCCGATACGTGCGAACTTTTCATGAGCGGCAAACGTTTTTGCGAGGTGACGCTTGAGTATCTGCCCAAAAGGCGCATACTGCGCTTTCCCGTAAAGCCCTATCAGGTACAGCGGCGCCGGTCGCAGGATCCTCAATTGTCCAACTGGGAAAAAAGCCTGCGCGATATAAAAAGGCAACTCCTCGACGAGGGCTTCCCCGCTCCGCTTTTTCGAAACGTCGGCTGCATATGTTCTAAGGAATCGCTCGCCGGGCGCGATTTTCTATGCACCGGAGGATTCGTGTTTTGCCCGTATGCCGTCGAGGGGCGCGAGTCATTCTGGGAGGAGGGCTACTGCCTTACCCTCACCATAGACAGAACCTTCGACGACGAAGGAAATCACATGGAATACAAGCATCTCAGCATGCTTATGGACATAGCCGACGCCAACGGCTATGCTGTGCGCGACGATTATTACTGTGAAATAATCGCCGACACCCCCGCTTTTTTATACAGCGGACGCGACATGATGCTGAGGCTACGCCTTCCGGTTAATGTGGAGAATCCGCAATCCTCCCCCTGTTACAAGTCCACATAACGGCGCTGACTATATGTTAAAAATGATAAGCGCTATTGTCGATTACGGCATAGCGCTTTTTTTCGCGGCGATTTATAATTAAACATGGAGTCCTTTATATAAGTAAAAAGGGGGAACATATGGTCATGAAACATGCCGCGAAGCTAATGATCTTTTCACTGACGCTTTTTCTCGTATTCGCCGCCTTGCCCTGTCTCGCAGACGCTCAGCCGGACGAGAGCTATCCCGGAGAGACGATGGTTGGCGAAATATACGAGTCGGCCGAGGAAAAGAGCGAATCCAACAAGCCCAAGGTCGTAACCCTCGCCAACGGCGTTCAGGTGCAGCGCACGCCCGACGACGTGGGCGGCTACTGGCATCGCCCCGGCGATTACAATTCCTACAACACCTACTACCTCAAAGCCGACGAGCGCGGTTGCGCCGCCTGTCACGCAGACCTCGTATCGCTGCTCGACAACATGAATTACGAGCACCTCGACTTTTCAAACACCTACGGAATCGACATGGAAGTGCAGGACTGCATGATCTGCCACAACGACGGCAACGGCTATCTGTACACCACCTACGACTTCGGAACCCTTATACACGGCATACATATGAGCGATACCTTCGACGCCATGGGCGGAAGCTGCATGACCTGCCACAACGCCACCGGCGACGGAAACGGGCTTATGCTCTGGGAGGAGGCCAAGTACGACGTTTTGCAGGGCATAACCTTCCTGGCGGACGTCGAGGGAGAATTTTCCTTCACTCAGGACAAGTTGACCGACCTCATATTCGCGGGCAACTGGATGAGCGGACAGACGACGAACTCCATGGCCGCCGCGTCCATCGCCGATTTGCCCCTCGACCCCGACCTGTTCGACAATTGGGAGATAACCGTGGACGGAGACGTGGAGAACCCCTTCACCATGACGCTTAAGGAAATGATCGAAGTATTCCCCAAGGTGAACGAGATCATGACCGACCACTGCGTTATGAACCCCAACGGCGGCGCGTGGATCGCCACCTGCGACGTGGGCGGCTTCTCTATAACCCAGCTTCTCGAATACGCGGGCGTCAAGGAGGGCGCGACCGCCGTGATGAGCTACGCCTCGGACGGATGGAACCGCGGCATACTCCTGTCAGAACTCGCGAAGGACGACGCCATACTCGCCTACGAGCTCAACGGCGAACGCATCCCATGGTCGAGCGGCTATCCCGTCGCCACGTGGAACGGAGCCGGTTCCGCCGCATCCTGCATAAGAAACGTGGTCGAACTGCGGGTCATTTCCGTCCCCGAAAACGAGGTCAAGATATTCGACGGCTGGAAGTACGAGGACGGCTCGGGACGCTATATAAACAAGCCCGCCGTGGGCATATTCCATTTCGCCGAGGGTCAGATAATCCCCGCCGGAGAAGCCTGGACGTTCGAGGGCTACGCCGATGCCTATGACAAGCGCATAGTCGCCGTAGAATACTCGCTCGACCTTGGCAAAACCTGGACGCGCTTCGACACCGAGGGAACCGACCGCAAGTCCTGGGTATACTGGTACTTCACCTATACGCCCGAGAACACCGGGGCCTACGTTTTGTCCGTTCGCGCGATAACCGAGGACGGCCTCGTCACTACCGAGCCCGAGCAGATTATGTTCAACGCCAAGTGAGAAATCGTCATATAGATGGGAGGATGTAATTATGGCTAAGATGAAAAGGATTCTTGCCGGAGCCGCGGGACTTATGGCGATTTCAAACGCCGTTAACCCTGCCGTGCTCGCGGCCGAGGCGGCGCAGACCGCCGACACGAGCGGCTATTCCGTGTCGCCCGCCGAGGAAAAAGTCTATGACGCGGTCGAAAACGTTCAAGGCTCCTTCCGCTTCGATCAGAGCGTCGTTTCCCCGTCGGACAACGTGTTCAGCCTCTTCGGTACCGCCGCGACCGGCGCTTGCGCCGCCCCGGACTTCGTGTTCGAGGATAACGAGGATAAGTTCGTCGATTATTATCTCAACGTCGGCGGAAAACTGCAAAAGGCTTTCCGCGTACCCCTGTCCGAAATGGTTGAGCAGGGCAAGACCGACATTCTCAAGTGCTCCTGCGCCATGTCTCCCTCGATAGTAAACGTCGAGGTTACGGGCATACCCCTCGCCAATATAGTTGAAATGGCCGAACTTGAGGACGATATAAAGACCGTGACCGTCAAAGGATCCGACGGCTACGGCATATCGCTTTCGATAGAAAAGGCCATCGAGAAAAACGCCATGCTCGTCTACAAGGTCGGCGGCGAGGGTCTGAAGCCCGAAAACGGCGGCCCGGTTCAGCTTTGGATGCCCGGAGCCGCCGCCAACTACTTCACCCGCCAGGTCACGGACATAGAGTTTTCAGCCGAGCCGGAAACCGACGTAGCCCAGCCCTCGCAGGATCAGCGCGCCAAGGTCAGCATAATGAACAGCTTCGAGGACGCAACGTTCGAATCCGGAAGCCAGATAACCTTCGAGGGCTATGCCGACGATTTCGACGTGGCCATAAGCGCCGTTGAATTCTCAATGGACGGCGGAAATACCTGGACTTCATATGAGACTCAGGACGTTTCCACAAATAAATGGGTCTATTGGTACTTCACATACGAAGCCGCCGAACCCGGCGCCTACCGCCTCGACGTCCGCTCGAGGACGGCCGACGGCAAGGTGTCGCCGATGGCTTCGAGCATCGAGTTTAACGTGGTATAGCAGGCGCAGTCAGCTATCGCGGTCGTTTGACATTGTGCAGGCGCCAGGTCTATGCCAAACGCGCGTAACAAAAGCCCCCGGTGTTTATCATCCGGGGGTTAGCTGTTTTTCGGCATTCATATTTACATATTTCGTGAATATTGCAACCTTCTTCAATAAATTATACTTGACATATTCATGGCAATCTAATATAATACAAATATTGTCAGTTAGCCGCAAGGCATCAATCGCGGGTCGCCTGCCGCATTACCAGTCGGGGAGTGCGGCAGTCATGTTTTATCGCAATTTTCTGCTCAATGCGATATAACCGTCCCGATTGATACGGCAAATAACAAAGGAGGGGATCGGATGACAAACAGAAAGACACGTTGGATTGGATGGTTGCTGGTTGCGCTGTTTTTATTGGCGCCAGTCTCCCCAGCCATTGCCAGGACGCTTAATACGGGAAGCACTCAGAGGCTCCTGAATTATCCCGCCCTCATAGCGTCGCAGAAAAACGCGCAGGCTAAGAAGATACTGAGTACATGGGTAACCCCGAAAAAGGCTACGATAATGAAGGGCGATATGTATGCCCTGCCCGACACCGTATATTACAAGTATCGCAATGTGAACGACGCATATTATTATACGGTCGCCAGCGCCAACGAAAACGTGGCCAGGATCACATTCAGCGGCAACAAGCCTTACGCATATGCCGTAGGCGCGAGTAAGGTCAAGATTATTTACACGTTGTATACATACAGTGGTTCCTCCAAGAAGTGCAATTTCACGCTCACCGTAAAGGCGCCCACGGTAACCGGAGTGACGCTGAGTCCGTCCTCC
>JAUNBY010000051.1:0-259 GCA_030526935.1 Clostridia bacterium | reverse complement strand
AAAGTGGGCGGAAGCGTTACTCTGTCTCCCACGGTGGTCCCCTCCAATGCCGACCAGCGGGTGCGTTACAAGAGCAGCAAACCCAAGGTGGCTTCCGTAAATTCCAATGGCGTGGTCACCGGCATCTCCAAGGGCAGCGCCACAATCACGGTAACCAGTTGGAACAAGAAAAAGAAGGCCACCTGCACCGTCACCGTGTCCGACGCCGCAACGCCCCAGACGGCGCGCCGTGGTATCGCCATTGTGGAATGCAGCGGTA
>JAUNBY010000499.1 GCA_030526935.1 Clostridia bacterium | reverse complement strand
TGTTTCTCAGCTTCCTTAAGCCCATCATAAACGGAATCGGCCATTATGTAGTCGAACCTGAAACGCGCGGAAGCCGCCGCATGGACGTGGTAGTGTTTTACGGCGGTGAGGAGCATATAGTGGAACTGAAAATATGGCATGGTGAGCAGGCGGCAACAGACGCCTGTGACCAGTTGACGGGCTATCTCCACAGCCGGGAGCGGAATAAGGGCTACCTGCTTAGCTTCTGCGACAATAAGACAAAACCCCGCGAGGGAAAGACCTTCGCCCACGACGGCTGCGAGATAGTCGAAGTTATCGTAGCCTACCGCGATAAGCAGTAGCGGAGGCTTACGGGGCCGGGAAAAAACACTCCCGGCACGGGCGCGCGACAAAAAGAATACGGAGGGACAATCCGGTGATGAAGATACTCAAATCCCGCGAAGTGACGCTCGACGAAATGAGGACCGTTCCAATACAGTCGTCGAACGAAATAGACGCGCGGGTAAGCGAAATAATAGAAAACGTGCGGCTTCGGGGCGACGAGGCGCTCAAGGAATACACCCGCGCGTTCGACGGCGCGGATATAGCGGATTTCGCCGTCTCCCGAACTGAGATAGACGAAGCGTGGGAAGCCGTGGGCGATAAATTGCGAACTCTCCTTACCCGCGCCGCTCAAAACATACGCGATTTTCACGCGCATCAGAAGCGCGAGGGCTTCGTCGTCTCCGAGAAGCCCGGAATCACCCTCGGCCAGAGGGTCATACCCTTAAAGCGCGCGGGCATATACGTCCCCGGCGGAACCGCAAGCTACCCTTCGACGGTTCTGATGAACGGCATACCCCCCGCCATAGCGGGCGTCGGGCAGGTCGTAATGGTCACGCCCCCCGGAAAAGACGGCAAAATCGCCCCCGCGATACTCGCCGCCGCCCGCGCGGCGGGCGTGGACACCATATTCAAGGCCGGCGGCGCGCAGGCTATAGCGGCCTTGGCCTACGGGACAAAGTCCATACCGCGCGTGGATAAGATCGTAGGCCCCGGAAACGCCTACGTCGCGACGGCCAAGCGCAAGGTGTACGGGCTCGTCGATATAGACATGGTGGCGGGTCCCAGCGAGATACTTATAATCGCCGAAGGCGACACGAACGTCGACCGCGTTGCCGCTGATCTTCTGTCTCAGGCCGAGCACGACGCGCTCTCAAGCGCCATACTTATAACGACGAGCGAAAGCCTTGCCAACGCCGTGCGCGACCGCGTCGAAGCGCGCCTTGACGGGCTTTTAAGGCGAGACATCGCCCGCAGGTCGATAGACGGCAACGGCAGGATAATAATCGTCGAAAGCCTGGACGAAGCCTTTGAGATTGCCAATGAGATCGCGCCGGAGCATCTGGAGATATGCCTTGAGGAGCCTTTCAATTATCTGGGACGGGTGAGAAACGCGGGCTCAGTATTCCTTGGCGACAACGCCCCGGAAGCTCTGGGCGACTACTGGGCGGGACTTAACCACACGCTCCCCACCAGCGGCACCGCCCGGTTCTCGTCGCCCCTGTCGGTCGATGACTTCGTAAAAAAGTCGCAGTTCGTATACTATTCGAGGGACGCCCTCGGCGAGGCGGCTGATGATATAATCGCCTTCGCCGAGACGGAAGGACTTACGGGCCACGCGCAGAGCGTAGCCGCGAGATTCGGAGGAAATGTATGACGGCGTTTTTAAACGGGCGCATAAGGGACATGGCGGCCTATGTCCCCGGCGAGCAGCCAAAGGACATGGCGCGGCTCATAAAGCTCAACACCAACGAAAGCCCCTATCCCCCGTCGCCCGCGACCGTGGAGGCGCTTACGCGCGAAGTGATAGCCAGCGCCAGGCTTTATAACTCCACGGACGCCATGGCGCTGAGGCGGGATATAGCGGCGGCGGATGGCGTGAGTCCGGAGAATATAATCGTCGCCAATGGGTCGGACGAGATACTTTCAAAGCTGTTTCTGGGCTATTCAGACCTTGGGGCGAGATTTCCGGACATAACCTACGGCTTTTACCGCGTCTGGTCGAAGCTTTACGGCGTATCGTTCAGAGAAATACCGCTCATGGAGGATTATTCGATAAACCCCGATGACTACCGGGGACATAGCGGCATGGTGGTCTTCGCGAATCCCAACGCCCCGACGG
>JAUNBY010000050.1:8412-12342 GCA_030526935.1 Clostridia bacterium | reverse complement strand
GCCACGCTTAAAAGCCGGGGCGTCGAGTTCATAGGCCCCGAAAAGGGACATTTGGCCTGCGGAGACGACGACATAGGCCGCATGTCCGAGCCGGAAGACATAGTCGATTACGTCATGAAAAAGCTCGATTCCCGGCGTGACCTCGAGGGAATGAAAGTACTCGTCACGGCGGGACCTTCCCGAGAAATGATAGACCCCGTAAGGTTTTTGTCGAACCGTTCGAGCGGCAAAATGGGTTTTTCCATCGCCCGTGCCGCGCGCGACAGGGGAGCCGAGGTCACGCTTCTGGCCGGATGCGTGTCCCTCGAAAAGCCCGCCGGGGTCGAGACTATAGGCTTCACCTCGACGTCGGAGCTTTACGAGAAAGCTACTAAGCTCGCCCCCGAATACGACGCCGTCATTCAGTCGGCCGCTCCCGCGGACTTTACGGTCGCCGAGTACGTGGATCACAAGATAAAAAAGACGGGCGAGAATATGGTTCTAAAGCTCGTCCCCACGCCTGATATAGCGAAGGCGCTGGGCGAAAAAAAGCGCCCCGGACAGGTGCTTGTAGCTTTCGCCGCCGAAACGGGCGACGTGATAGAAAACGCGAAGGGGAAGCTTTTAAAGAAAAACGCCGACTTTGTCGTGGCGAACGACGTCACGCAACCCGGCGCGGGATTCGCCGTCGAGACGAACCGCGTGACCATTGTCGATAAGGACGGCGCGACGCCCTATCCTCTCATGTCCAAAAGCGAGGTCGCGAATCTTATACTCGACCGCGTCGCGGGATTGCTGAGAAAAGATTGATGTACGCGGGAGTATTGGTCGATTTAAATGCCGAAGCCGTAGATAAGGTGTTTATCTACGCGATTCCGGACGGCATGGCGCTTTGTCCCGGACAGCGCGTCATGGTGCCATTTGGTTTTCGAACGCTTGAAGGGATAGTCGTAAGCGTCGCAGAGGAAACGAGCGTAGCTGACGACAAGCTCAGGGAAGTGATAAAGCCGCTCGAGGACTATCCGGCGATAACCGGCGAACTGATGCAACTCGCCGGCTGGGTGAAGGACAAGTATTTCTGTACATACGCCCTCGCGCTCAGGCTCATGATACCAAGCCAGCTTCGGGGAGAGCGCGTGAGGGAGATGACCGTTAAAACGGCGAGCCTTCTTGTCGACGCGGACGCTTTCGACGAGGCCGTCAAATCGTGCGGACGTTCGAAAAAGCAGGCTCAGATACTCGAGCTTCTGAAAGATGGCAAAAAGCCCGTGCCGTGGCTTAACGTCATCTGTCCCGGAGCAAGGACGGCGGTAAAGGCGCTGGTCGAGAAGGGCTATGTCGAGGTAATGGAAGAGGAGTCGCTTCGAGACCCGTTCAAAGGCGAGACTACGCGCGGACACACGGACCCCGAGCCTACGAGACAGCAAAAAGCGGCTATTGACGCCGCGACGCAGGCTATGGACGATCGCCGGGGACGTTTCTTGCTGAGCGGGGTTACCGGAAGCGGCAAGACCGAGGTGTATATAGCGCTTATAAGGCACGCGCTTGAAATGGGCAAGGGCGCTATAGTGCTTGTTCCCGAGATTTCTCTTACGCCTCAGATGGTGGACTGGTTCCGTTCGAGATTCGGCGAAAACGCCGCCGTGCTGCACTCGCGTCTGTCCGCGGGAGAGCGCTACGACGAATGGCGCAGGGTCAGGCGCGGCGACGCAAGGGTGGTTGTCGGGGCGCGCTCGGCGGTGTTCGCTCCGGTGGAGAACCTGGGGCTTGTAGTCGTAGACGAGGAGCACGAGCTTTCCTATCAGTCGGGGAACCGCCCGCGTTACGACGCTCGGGACGTCGCCCGAAAAAGGTGCGATATATCGGGGGCGACGCTGGTTCTGGGAAGCGCCACGCCGTCGATTGCGAGCTATATGAAGACCATGCCCGGCGTAAAGCCCCAAAACAAGCTCGAGCTTCTTGAACTGGGCGAGAGGGTGTTCGCGCGTCCCATGCCGGACGTCGTCGTAGTCGATATGACGCAGGAGCTTAAACGCGGAAACGCCACAATACTGTCGGCGGAACTTCGCGATTCCCTAAGCGCGTGTCTCGATTCCGGACATCAGGCGATGCTCCTTATAAACCGTCGCGGCTTTTCGACGTTTTTATCGTGCAGAAGCTGCGGACATGTCGTAAAGTGCGATATGTGCGACGTGTCGCTGACCTATCACAAATACGACGGACTTCTTAAGTGCCATTACTGCGGGCTTACGAAAACGCCGCCCGCCGTGTGTCCTAATTGTTCGAGCCGGGCGATAAAGTATTTCGGCGCCGGCACTCAGCAGGTGGAGGATATAATACGCGCGGAATATCCCCAGGCTCGCGTGGCGCGAATGGATATAGACACGACGTCGGCAAAGGGAGCGCACGAGAGGATACTGACCGCCTTTCAAAAAGGCGAGACCGATATACTGATAGGCACTCAGATGATAGCCAAGGGGCTTGACTTTCCAAATGTTACGCTCGTGGGCGTGGTCGCCGCCGATATAACGCTGAACCTGCCGGATTACAGGGCGCCCGAGAGGACGTTTCAGCTCATAACTCAGGTCGCGGGGCGCGCGGGCAGGGCGCAATATCCGGGGCATGTGGTCATACAGACCTACGAGCCTGAAAACTACGCGATAAAGCTCGCGGCAAGGCAGGATTACCGCGCCTTTTACCACGAGGAGACAAAGCGCCGCAGGCGGGCGCTCTATCCGCCGTTTACCGTCATCGCCAGAATCATCGCCAGCGGCAAGGACGCGCAGGCCGTCAAAGAAGAAGCGCAGAAGGCGGCGGAGGGCATCGAGGAATATATATCGGAGGGAAGAAGGCGCGAAAACATCGTCCGCCTGACCTGCGAAGCCGCCCCGATAAGCAGGATAGATGGTTATACGAGATGGCAGATACTGATGAAGCTATATGCGCGAAACGAGTCCGACGAGATACTGCGCCATCTGGAGGACGCGGCGCATGAAAAGGCGGAGGGCGTCAAAATGGAACTTGAGATAAACCCAACCAACCTCTACTGACAAGGAGTGTGTCAAATGGCTGTTCGCAATATATTCAAGGCCGGAGACGATGTGCTCAGAAAGCGCTCTCGCCCCGTGCAGGTGATAGACAGGCGCATAAGAACGCTTTTGGACGATATGGCTCAGACAATGTACGCGGCGGACGGCGCGGGATTGGCCGCGCCTCAGGTCGGAATACTTCGCAGGGTAGTAGTTATAGACGTGGGCGAAGGTCTGGTCGAGCTCATCAACCCCGAAATCCTCTCAACCGAGGGAAGCCAGATAAATCCCGAAGGTTGTTTGAGCATCCCCGGGAGGCGCTGCACGGTCGAGCGTCCGCAAAAGGTCGTCGTTCGCGCATACGACAGAAACGGCGACGAGATAGAGGTTACGGGCGAGGGCTTTATGGCGATGGCCATTTGTCACGAGATAGACCACCTGGATGGCATATTGTACACCGACAAGATGATCGAGGACGTTACCGACAAGGAAAACGAGGAGGCCGCCAAGTGACGCGCATAGTTTTTATGGGCACCCCCGAGTTCGCCGTGCCTCCGCTTGAGGCGCTGATAAAAAACGGCATGAACGTCGTTGGCGTCATTACCCAGCCGGACAAGCCGTCGGGTCGCGGTCATAAACTCGCGCCTCCGCCCGTCAAGCGCGTGGCCTTGGAAAACGGCATCGAGGTCGTACAACCTGTACGCATAAGAAAGCCGGAGGGCCTCGAGGCGCTGAGGGCCATGAAACCCGATTTGTGCGTCACCGCCGCTTTCGGGCAGATATTGTCCAAAGAAAACCTCGCCGTTCCAAAGCTGGGAACCGTCAACGTTCACGCCTCGCTGCTCCCCAAATACCGGGGACCGTCGCCCGTCAACTGGTGCATAATCGACGGCTGCGAGACGACGGGCGTAACGACCATGTT
>JAUNBY010000050.1:0-8312 GCA_030526935.1 Clostridia bacterium | reverse complement strand
CGGCTCGTAAGAGGCGTAAATCCATGGCCGGGGGGATGGGCGGAAATGCCCTCGGGGACTCTTAAAATATGGAAGGCCGCGGCTCTGGAGGGCGACTTTGAAGGACTACCCGGACAGGTTGTCGTTTCCGACGCAAAAAAGGGCCTCGTCGTCAAATGCGGCCGGGGAGCCTTGATGCTCGAGGAAATACAGGCTCCCGCCGCGAAACGCATGAACGCCAAGGCGTATCTTATGGGAAAATCAATTCCCGTTGGGACGGTGCTCAATGAAAAGTAATTACCGCGCGCCCGCGAACGACGACGCGAGAAAGCTGGCGCTTTACGCCTTGTCGGACGTGGTTCGGTCAAAGGCGTATTCCACGCTAACCCTCGACGACCACTTGAGAAAATCAAGGCTTTCGCTTGAGGACAAGCGCCTCGCCACCATGATATTCTATACCGCTTTGGAAAACAGAATACGCATTGAATGGGTTTTGGCTCAATTCGTCGATACCATGCCCAAGGTCGCCATAGAGGATATACTTCACGTCGCCGCCGCCCAAATACTGTTTATGGACAGAATTCCAGATTACGCGGCGGTGGACATGGCGGTAAGGCAGGCGAAGGATTTGGGACTTGAGGTGTACGCGCCGTTTGTAAACGGAACGCTTCGAACCCTTATACGCGCCCGCGACGCGGGTGAAATAAAGTATCCTGACGAGAACGAGGACATAGTAAAATACTTGTGCGTAATGCATTCGCTTCCAGAAGCGCTGACCTTGCGCCTTATAGATGACTACGGAGTAGATGAGGCGCGCGAATTGATACGGTACGTTCCGGACGAAAGAACTCAGACCGTGAGGCCCAATCTTATAAAGATGAATGACGCCGAGTTTGAAAAATACCTGGACACCCGCCGCTTTGAGCATACGAGGGGCGTCGCGCCGCATTCGTGGAAGATTCGCGGCGGGGGAGACCTGGCGAGCGATCCCGGGTACAAGGCGGGTCTTTTCAGCATCCAGGGCGAAGGGGCGATGCTCGCGGCATACGCGGTCGATCCTAAATACGGCTGGAACGTAATAGACGCCTGCGCCGCTCCCGGGGGCAAGAGTTGCCTTATTTGCGAATTGATGGGCGGCAATACCGGGCGAGTGCTCGCGTGGGACGTAAACGAAAAGAGGACGCAGCTCATAAGAGCCGCCAAGGACAGATTGAGGCTCGACAACCTGCGCGTCGCGGCGCTCGACGCCAGAAAGCCGCGCCCCGATTACGAGGGACAGTACGACGCGGTGCTCATAGACGCTCCCTGTACGGGTCTGGGCGTCATGGTCAACAAGCCCGAGATAAAGTATAAGGTGACGAATGAGGGAATCGAGTCGCTGAAGCAAATACAATCGGATATACTGGACGCCTGCTCCGACTATGTAAAGCCGGGCGGAAGGCTTGTATACTCGACATGCACGATCATAAGGGAAGAAAACGAGAAGCAGATAGAAAGGTTTTTATCCAGAAACGAGCGGTACGCACCAGACCTCGACGACAATTGGCTTCCCGAAGAACTGAAGCCGCGTTTTAAAAACGGAATGATACAGCTTATGCCGCATAGAGACGGCATGGAGGGCTTCTTTATAGCCAGATTGAAAAGAATATGATAGAGCTTGACGGCATGACGCCGGATGAGATAATCGAATATATAAAGTCCTTCGGACAGGGGGCTTACCGGGGAAAGCAGGTTCTTGACTGGGTAGTTGGGGGAACGCCCGTCGAGGGTATGACGAACCTCTCAAAAACCATGAGGGAGGAGCTTTCGCAAAAAGCCGTGACAAATCCCGTTCGCATAAGGCAGTCGTTTAAAAGCGCTATTGACGGCACGGTAAAGTTCCTCTTTGAGCTAAACGACTTAAACCTCATAGAAGGGGTGCTGATGAGCTATAAATACGGGCATACGCTGTGCCTGTCCACCCAGGTCGGATGCAATATGGGCTGCGCGTTTTGCGCCTCTACGTTAAACGGCTGCGTTAGAAACCTCACGCCGGGGGAGATGGCGGGTCAGGTGCTCTGCGCCGCCTCTGCGCTTAACGGGGAGAGGGTCAAAAACCTCGTGCTCATGGGAAGCGGAGAGCCTCTGGACAACTACGATAACGTGGTCAAGTTCCTTCGCGTGATAACCGACGAACGGGGATTCAATATGTCCGTCAGGGGAATCTCCCTTTCGACCTGCGGGCTTGTGGACAGGATGTACGACTTCGCCGGGGAGAAATTGCCCGTAACCCTGTCCGTTTCGCTTCACGCGCCAAACGACGAAATAAGGAAAAAGCTCATGCCGATAGCGCGCAGGTACTCAATAGATCAGGTATTGGACGCCTGCCGAAATTACATCGAAAAGACCAAAAGGCGCGTCGTAATGGAATACGCGCTCGTAGACGGGATAAACGACTCTATAGAATGCGCCGATGAATTAGCGGGCAGGCTTCGCGGTATGCAGTGCCATGTCAATATCATACCGCTCAACCCGGTTCCCGAGCGTAATTTGAACGCCCCGACGCCCGCGAGAGTGAGAGCTTTTCTTGAAAGGCTCGAAAAAAGGCATATTTCCGCCACGCGCCGCCGTGAAATGGGCGACGATATACAGGGAGCCTGCGGCCAGTTGAGAAGAAGCGTCATCGAATGCCCCACGACAGACTAGTTCAAGGAGAAGGACAATGAAGACATACGGACTGAGCGACATAGGAAAAATCCGCCCGGTAAACGAGGATTCATACTATCTGCCGAAGGACGGGGAAAAATTTGCCATTGTAGCCGACGGAATGGGCGGGCACAGAGCCGGGGAAATAGCGAGCGCCCTCGCGGTCGAGATATTTGCGCAACGCCTTTCTCAAGCGCCTTACGCAAGCGAGATAACCATGCTCGAAGCCGTATCCGCCGCCAACCGCGCGGTTTACGAGGCAGCCATGTCCGACCGCGCCCGCTATGGAATGGGGACGACTCTCACGGCGATCTGGTTTGGAGATACGCGGGCGTTCATGTCTCATATAGGCGACAGCCGGGCGTATCTTTTCCGCAACAACGTCCTTATGCAAATGTCCAACGACCATTCCCTGGTAAACGAACTTATAGAAAAAGGGGAGATCACGCCGAGCGAAGCGCGGGTTCACCCCAAGCGCAATATCATAACCCGCGCCATAGGGACCGATAAGCGCGTCGTCGCGGACACGATGATAATAAACCTTGAACCGAACGACACCTGGCTTTTGTGCACCGACGGCCTGACCAATTATCTCAGGGACTCGGATCTGCTCGATATAATGAAACTGCCCGTGAGCTGCGAGGATAAGCTTCGCCGTATGGTTGACCTCGCGCTGTCGAGGGGAGGTTCTGACAATATAACAGCCGTGTTCGCCGTCAACGAGGAGGCAGGGTCATGATAGACACGATCCTGTCAGATCGCTATGTGCTCAGGGAACAGATAGGCTCCGGCGGAATGTCGGTGGTTTATCTGGCGTGGGATATACTCGAAAAGCGCGAGGTGGCCATCAAGGTTCTCAGAAGCGAGTTCAACGACGACGACGAATTCATAAGGCGCTTCAATCTCGAAGCCAAGGCCGCGTCCAAGATGTCTCACCCAAATATCGTCAGGATATATGGAGCCGAACAGGACGGGGACGTTCGCTATATCGTCATGGAGTACGTAAAGGGGCGGACGCTTAAAAAGGTCATACGCCAGTCGGGGAAGATAAAGCCCGAACGCGCCATACACATAGCGCTTAAAATACTGGCGGCGGTTGACTGCGCCCACCGCAACAATGTAATTCACCGCGACATAAAGCCTCAGAACATACTTGTAGACGTCGAGGGCAATATAAAGGTCGCGGACTTTGGCATAGCCCGCGCGACCAATTCATCGACGCGTACATATACCGACATGTCCTACGTCATGGGTTCTGTTCACTATTTTTCTCCCGAACAGGCGTCCGGACAGGTCGCGGACGAGAAGAGCGACCTTTACTCGGTTGGCGTCGTATTATACGAAATGGTTACGGGCGTCGTCCCTTTCGACGGGGATACCGCCATAACCGTGGCGCTCAAACACCTGCAGGAAGCGCCAAAAAGCGCGAAATCCGTCGAGCCTTCGGTTTCAAAAGGGATTGATGAGGTTATACTCAAGTCGCTTGAAAAGGAAGCGTCTCATCGCTATCAGACGGCGACTGAAATGGCCAGGGATCTTAAGCTGGCTATAAGGTATCCCCGCGGCGGCTTCGTAGGCAAATCCAGCGAGCATGGCTACGGTTTTGCGGGCAGGGTTAGATCCATTGTCAGAAGCGAGAACTTCTGGCAGCGGTTCAGGCACTGGACTTTGGGAATATCCTGTTTTATGCTGATGGCGCTTGTGATATACTACGGGGCGATGCTTTACAGATATCTGTTCGTGCGTATGCAGATGCCGAGTTTGTATATGCTCGATATAGAGGACGCGGTTGCGACCCTCGATCAGTATGACCTGAGATATACTATAGAGCAGATGCAAAGCGATGACGTCAGATATGGCTTTATACTCGAACAATCGCCCGACGCCGGGCAGACGGTCTGGCCGGGCGACCATGTGGAACTCATTATGTCAACGGGCAAAGCCACAGTCGAAATGCCCAAACTGACAGAGATTACGCGCACCGAAGCTACGCGGCTCATAGACGAAGCGGATTTGGCGATAGGAGAGGTTACGCTTATTATATCGCAGGCCGCTCCGGGAACGGTAGTCGAGCAAAACCCCGCCGCCGGAACGATTGTCAAAGCCGGCGACAGCGTCGATTTAAAGGTAAGCGGGGAGTGCGCGCGAATGCCCGACCTCACCGGATATACTACAAGCGAGGCCCGAGGGCTTCTGGTTGCGTGCGGCTTTGTGCTTGGAAATGTCACTGAAAGGCTCAGCGAATATGAAAACGGGGTTATAATCGACCAGAATATCGCCCCCGGAACGATTACGCTCACGGGCGACAGGGTGAATGTGGTTATAAGCCGCGAGATACAAAAACCCGCCACCGCACAAACCACCGTCGCCGTCAGCGCGCCTAATGACGGCGTGGAAATGGTGTGTACGATTGTAGAGTCTACCGGCGAAAGGGAAGTGTACAGGGCGATTCTTGCCGAGGGCAAGCAGGAGATAACCATGGACCTCGAATCGAGCGAACCGGGAGAGCACATAGTCAGGCTCTACCTTAACGGGGAATTGAGAAGCGAGCGCACGATAGTGTTTATAGAAGATGAATAACGGGGAGGTGCTGTTCTGTTCTATAATGCCATAAATTCATATGTTCAGATAGATAATACCCGCGCGAATGACCTATCTTTCGGCTATGGAAAAAGAAATCTGATAATGATACCCGGTCTTGGCGACGGTCTTAGGACATTGAAGGGCGCGGCATTACCCCTTGCGTTTATGTATCGCCGTCTGGCGTCGCGGTTCAGGGTATACGCCTTCAGCCGCAGGGACATTCTCCCTCAAGGGTATTCCACGCGCGATATGGCGAGGGATGTTAACTTGATGATGGAAAGGCTCGGAATTGTATCCGCGTGCATACTGGGTGTTTCCCAGGGAGGCATGATCGCTCAATACCTCGCGATAGACAATCCCCGCCGGGTGGACAAGCTGATTCTTGCGGTAACGCTTTCAAGGCCGAACGACACGATGGACGACGCAGTGGAAGGCTGGGTAAATATGGCGAAACGTGGAGACTACAGGGGAATTATGAGGGATCTCGCGGAGAAATCATATTCGCCGGCGCGCGTCGCCCAAATGAAGCGCATGTATATGATTATGGCAAGCGTATCGAAACCCGCCAGCTTCGACAGATTCATAGTGATGGCGAACGCCTGCGCCGCTCACGACTGCCACGACGAGCTTTATAAAATCAAATGCCCGACGCTTATAATCGCGGGCGAAGAGGATAATATTGTAACGGCGCAGGCGTCCCGGGATATGGCCAGGGTCATAGACGCAAGCGAGCTGTTCATATACGAAGGGCTTGGCCACGCCGCATATGAGGAAGCCCCGGACTTTTTAGAGCGCGCGGCGGCTTTTTGCGAAACATAGCGGAAATTGGCTGACCCATTCCCATTTGATACAATAGTAAAAAAAGATGCGCATTTATGGGGAGGAATATAATTATGAAGAAGTCTTTTTCGCTTCTATGCATACTTACGCTATTGATGGCATTTCCCGCACTGTGCCATTTCGCGTTGGCCGAACCGGCGCAAACCGACGAGCCGGTGAGATATACTTGCGGGAACTACGAGTATATACTGCTCGAAGACGGGACTGCGTGTATTACTAATTGGTATGATGACATAACGACTTTGAACGTTCCTGATGCGTTGGACGGGTATGTCGTGACTGCAATTGGCGATTATGCGTTCGTTTATTGCTCGCTAACGTCTATCGCACTGCCGGACAGCCTTACTTCCATCGGAGATTCTGCTTTTTTCAGTTGCGATAATCTGAGGTCTGTCACGCTGCCGGACAGCGTCGTCAGCATAGGGAGTAATCCATTTGCGTACTGCCTTTCTCTGCGCGATATAGTCGTATCGCCGGATAATTCGGCGCTTGCAACCATTGACGGCGTACTGTTTTATAAGGTGGATAAGCGTCTGATATGCTATCCGGCAGGACTGAACGCAACGACTTATAATGTTCCTGACGGCATAACTTCCATCGGCAATAGCGCGTTCGATGGCTGCGAGAATCTGACGAAAATCACGCTTCCGGACAGCCTCACATCCATCGGCGCGGGCGCGTTCTTGAGATGCGAGAATCTGACGGCCGTCACGCTGTCGAATAGCCTCGCTTTCATAGGTGATTACGCGTTTTGTAATTGCTACAATCTGATGTCTATTACGCTGCCTGACGGCCTAACCTCCATCGGCGATTACGCGTTCTCATGGTGCGAGAATCTGACGTCTGTCGTTCTGCCTGACGGCCTCGCATCCATCGGTGAATGGGCGTTCCAGGGATGCGACAATCTGACGACTGTCACGCTTCCGGGCAGCATGGTTAGTATCGGAAGTAATTCATTTTCAAACTGTCCGTCTCTGCGCAATATAATCGTATCACCAAATCATTCAGCGTTTGCAACCATCGACGGCGTACTATTCAATAAAGCGTACAGGCGTCTGATATGCTATCCGGCAGGTCTGAGCGCAACAAATTACGCAGTTCCGGACGGAATAACCACCATTGGCGATAACGCGTTCTATGAGTGCTCCAACCTGACGTCTATCACGCTGCCGGACAGCCTCACTTCCATCAGCGATCGCGCATTCTATGAGTGCTCCAATCTGACGACTGTCACGCTGCCGGACGGCATCACATTCATCGGCGAATACGCCTTCCGGGGATGCGAGAATCTGACGGCTATCGTTCTGCCGGACGGTCTCACCTCCATAAGCGAAGGCACGTTCTGGGGATGCGAGAATCTGACGAATATCACGCTACCGGATGGCCTCATCTCTATCTGCAATGAAGCGTTCTATGGTTGCGAGAATTTAACGTCTATCACGTTGCCGAACAGCATTGCTTCAATCGGCTATTACGCATTTTGTAATTGCTGCAATCTAAAGTCTGTCACGCTGCCGGGCGGCCTCACATCCATCGGCGAAGGCACGTTCTATCGTTGCGAGAATCTGACGTCTGTCACGTTGCCGGACAGCGTTGTCAGTATCGGGCTTGGTTCATTTAGCAGTTGTACTTCGCTGCGCGATATAGTCGTATCGCCGGATAATCCGGCGCTTGCAACCATTGGCGGCGTGCTGTTTTATAAGGCGGATAAGCGCCTGGTACTCTATCCGGCAGGTCTGAACGCAACGGCTTATAAAGTTCCTGATGGAACCACATCCATCGGCGATGGCGCGTTCGATAGCTGCTATAATCTAACGTCTGTCACGCTGCCGGACAGCATAACCACCATTGGCGATAACGCGTTTAATGGTTGCGAGAATCTAATATCCGTCACGATGCCAAACAGCATCACCTCAATCGGCAATTACGCGTTCTCATGGTGCGGCAATCTGATATCTATCACGCTTTCGGACGGCCTCACATCCATCGGCGATTTCGCGTTTTCATGGTGCTACAATCTGATTTCTGTCACGCTGCCGGACAGCATCACCTCAATCGGCGATTATGCGTTCAATGAGTGCGGCAAACTGACGCTAACCGTACCCCGAGACAGTTATAGTCTGGCGTATGCAATAGAAAACAATATACGATACATATACCCAGACGCCAATAACTGGCTGATGAGATTGCGAATCTTTTTTAACTACCTGATAAGAAACCTGTTC
>JAUNBY010000498.1 GCA_030526935.1 Clostridia bacterium | reverse complement strand
ATTATCCCGTCGCTGCATACGCCGAGAGTGGGCGGGTTATAGGGAAATTAAAGGAAAAAAAGGTTTCGTTTGTCATTTCGGGTTCTCAGTGGACGAGCCTGTGCTCTTTTTGCGACCGTATTACTCTGCTGGACAGGCGTCATATTTGCAAAATCGTTCCCGCAATTCCCCAGGCAAGGGCTATTGCGGAGCGGGTTATGCTGGGCGGAGCGGGTTGCGATGTCGACGATGATTTTACCGCGCGGCCTCAACAGGTGAATAAAACGGTGGTTTTTGAAGCGTCCCATCTTACGGGAAAGTATCTTGACGATATATCATTCACATTGAACCGCGGCGAGATACTCGCGCTTCACGACCCAAGAAAACGCGCTTTGGATGAACTTTTCGATTTGGTTCAAAACCCGGCGCTCGCGCATAGCGGCAGACTGATGGTTTTTAACCGCGATTACGACCCCGCAAATACCTCCTTTCGCGTGGTGACGACAGATTTTAATATGGAAAAGCGCTTCCTTAACCATATGAGCCTGCGCGATAATCTGTGCATGGCTTGCTATCCGCGAATGTCGGATATGGGAGTGTTGCGCAATAATCGCCTGAAATACGTAGAAAATGAATTTGCCAAGTGGTATGGAAATAGCGCCATGATAGGATTGGCGCATTGCGATAAACTGCACGAGCGCGATAAAGTAGCCGTATATATGTTTGCCCTTAAAATGCGCAATCCACAGTTGCTGTTCTGTACGGATCCGGGCGTCGCCACCGATTACGCCGCCAGCCAGATGATTTTCCGAGAATTAAGAGAGATGGCAAAAAACGGCGCGGCGGTTCTGATAATGTTGTCAAGTATTGACACAAACAGCGTTGCCGACAGGGTAATAAAACTGCCGCCATACGACTTCGAATCATAAAAAACGCCACATATTCTGTAAACTATGGCATTGACCCCCCGCTTGTTTTGATGTAGAATTTTATATAAGGCAAGTGACAGAAAGCGAGGGGCTTTATGAGTGAATGGAAAGCCTCCTGGGGTTATCGTGCGCTTGATTTTCGCCTGTTCCAGACGCTCGTGGGTAATGAAACTCAGCGCGTTATGCTGAAAAACAACCTCAACGGCGAGCGCGTAAGGCTGCACTTTTCCAACAGGTATGGCGTCGAAAGCATGACGTTTGACCGCGTTTTGATCGCGCCCACATACGATATGATTACCGCGGAATGTCAAAAAGGCGAAAAGATTACATTCGGCGGCAGCGAAAGCGTGACGCTTGAACCCGGCGATGAGATAACGAGCGACGAGGTTGAGTTTTCCGCGCGTTCCGGCATTGGCTTTTCCGTGAGTACCTATATGAGTGGCAGATGCGTCGTTTCTTGCGGCGTTTCAAGTTATCCTCAACCCGTATCGCGCGTATATAACAGTCTCCCGGGCGACTTTACCGCAATGGACTATTTTCCGGTAACGCCACAGGTAAACTTTTTCAGACCCGTCAAGGACGAGCCGGAGGTTTCCTTTATTTATGGCCTCGACCGCGTAGACGTATTGACGGACTCAGACGTTAAGACGATAGTTTGTTTTGGCGATTCCATAACTCATCAGTCGCGCTGGACGGGTCCGTTTACCGATCGCATATACAGGAAATTGCCGGGACGCGTTTCGGTAATAAACTGCGGTATAGGCGGAAACCGAATACTGCACGATGCCTATGCCCTTTCAGGTTATGGAGGACTGTTTGGCGAAGCGGGAGTTGACAGATTTGAAAAAGACGTATTTGGATCAGGCGTTAAGATCGATTTGATTATAGCGCTGCATGGAGTAAACGATTTGCTGCACCCGGTGGCGCATTACGCTCCGCCCGATGAAAAAGTGACTTCCGATGAAATAATCGATGGTTTAAAGACTTACGCGCGAATTGCGCATTCTCGACAAACGCCAATCGCGGGGGTTACGCTTATGCCATGGCGCGACTTCCTGGGATCGTGGTGCGCCGATGAAGACGCCAAGAGACTTCGCGTCAACGACTGGATCCGCTCGAACGACGACTATGACGATTATATCGATTTCGACCTGTTGACGCGCGATCCCAATGATACTACGCGGCTTTTAAAACTATGCGACAGCGGCGACAATATACACCCCGGACAGGCGGGCGGAAT
>JAUNBY010000497.1 GCA_030526935.1 Clostridia bacterium | reverse complement strand
AGCGCCTGTGCATTTTACTTGACACGCGATATGAATTGTTATAAAATACATATAATGTCAATTTGTGAGGAGGAGCATTATGAGGTTAGTAACGCGCTCGGATTTCGACGGCCTTGCCTGCGGCTGTCTGCTTAAGGAGGTCGGGATAATCGATGAATTGAAATTTGCTCATCCCAAGGATTTACAGGATGGCAAAATTGAGATAACGAGCAATGATTGCCTGGCCAATGTTCCGTTTGTCGAGGGTTGCGGACTGTGGTTCGATCACCACTCCAGCGAGTTCGAGCGCAATCAGCTCGAGGGAAGGTATAAAGGTGAAAGCCGCATCGCGCCTTCGTGCGCCCGAATAATATACGATTATTACGGCGGACATGAGCGTTTCGGGCACTATGAGGAAATGATGGAGGCCGTGGACAAGGTCGACTCCGGAAACCTTACGATGGAAGATATAATCAATCCCCAGGGATGGGTACTGATAGGCTTTATAATGGATCCGCGAACAGGCCTCGGGCGCTGGCATGATTTCAGAATCTCCAATTACCAGCTTATGGAGGAATTGCTCGACCATTGCCGCAATATGAATACCGACCAGATACTCGCCCTGTCCGACGTGCAGGAACGCATAAAGCTTTATAACGAGCAATCCGAACTGTTTAGGGAGATGGTCAGAAAGAATACCCGGGTAGAGGGAAAGACCATAATTTCCGATCTGCGCGCAGTGGAGCCTATTTATTCGGGCAATCGCTTTATGATATACGGACTTTATCCCGAACAGAATATTTCCGTGTGGATAGTTAATGGCAAGGGAGGCAAGGGTTGCTCGGCGGCGGTTGGATACAGCATTCTCAACCGAACCTGTAATGTGGATGTCGGAAGCCTCATGCTCAAGTACGGCGGAGGCGGCCATAAAAACGTCGGAACCTGCCAGTTTGACGACGAGGATATGGAACAGAAACTGCAACAGCTTATAGCTGATATAGTCAGCCTCAATCAATAGCCTATGAACAGATTATATAGATTTGTATTACTGGCTCTGGCTATATCGGTAGTGGCGTTGTTTTGCCCGTGCGCCGCTCACGCCGCCGTGTCCATTTCGACTCTGCTTACCGGAGAAGCGTACTGCGATTGCGGCGATTCCAGGAACCTGGCAATGCCCGCTGATATAAACTCCAAAAGTCTTAAGAGCACCGCCAGGAACATCGTAAGGAGCGTTCGCACACCCGACATGGATGATTACGAACTCGCTTTGGCGCTTAACGACTGGCTCATGGAGAATACGAGCTATAAAAGCCATACGACCGGAGCCATGAACGTTCTGGCCAACGGCTATGCGTCGTGCAGCGGCTACGCCAACGCTTACTGCGCGCTTCTCAATGCCGCGGATATACCCTATAAGCGCGTGGTTGGCAAGGTATTCCGCTTTACTCACGTATGGAATCTGGTAAAGCTCGGGGGAAACTGGTATCACGTTGACGTAAGACTCAACGACAGCTCGCAAAGCCATCTCTATTTCGGCCTTAGCAATGAAGCGATTTCCGTCAATCATTCCGCCTTTGGAAAGCGCGACTGCGTATCTTACGAATACAATTACGGCTATCGCAGCGGAATGTACGATGAAGCAATCGCCTATATCGAAAGCCAGATCGAGGAAAATTTCTCGAAGAACATACCCGCGTTCGCGATAAACCTGCGCGATTCGAATTGTCCCGAGCCGCTCACCAACGAAATCATGGCAAGATCGATAGCGGGCGTTCTTAGCAACAGGCGATACGCTTTTGACGGCGAGGAACATCGAATAAGAGTCTTGTTTGTCGACGGCGGCATTGCGATAAACGTCGATATACCGTTTGTGCGTATAACCTCCATAACGCTTGATAAGCACAATGTCAAGCTCTCAATGCCCGATTCGTCTTCCTTCCCGATTACCTACCAGTTAAGCGCTTCAATAACGCCTTCCAACGCAAGCAACCCCGTTTTATTCTGGAAAAGCCGCAATGAAAAGGTTGCAAGCGTCGACCAGAACGGCCTCGTGACGATTAAGAGATATGGCAATGCTAAAATACAGGCGCTGAGCGAAGACTATTCAAAAAAGATCGATACATGTAAGTTTACGGTGAGGAAAAAGTAGTTCCGTCAGTATATGAAGCAAAAACGAACG
>JAUNBY010000496.1:1251-2158 GCA_030526935.1 Clostridia bacterium | reverse complement strand
GGACGGCCAAGAAGCGCTATACTCCCGCCTATCCGTGCGATTTGTGGCAATATTCCAGCGTCGTGGGTATCGACGCGATTCCGGATAAAACGCTCGATGCGAACATCGTAACGGGGCAAAGGAGAACGCTTGCGTGGTTCAGGGGGGAGGAATAATATGACGGAAGATTTGTGGGCGTGGATACTCGCGGCTTGCGGGGTTATAGCGGCGGTTGGAGCGGCGACAACGTACATAGCTAAAGTTATCAAGCCCGCTCGGGACTTGATAAAGCGCATCGATTCGCAGGACAAGAAGCTCGATAACGACAACAAGCGTCTTACCGAGTTGGAAGGCGGAAGCCGTGAATGCTGTAAAGCGCTGCTTGCGCTATTGGATCACGAGATAACCGGCAACAGCATCGAGAAGATTAAGATGGCGAGGGACGATATGAACCGATATTTGATCGAACGCTGACCATGTGAAAGGAGCGATTAATATGTTGAACAATAAAGTTTACGACGCGCTCAAGTGGGTGGCACAGTACATGCTTCCCGCGCTGGGCACTTTATATTTCGCGCTCGCGGGCATATGGAACTTCCCCTATGGAGAAGAAGTAGTGGGAACCATAACGGCGATTGACGCGTTTTTAGGCGTGGTTCTGGGCATAAGTACGGCGCAGTATAACAAGACCACCGGCGCTTAGCGGCGAATGCGGGTCGCGCTTCATACGGTAAGTGAGAAAACGGAGAGCGTTTCATAAATGAGGCGCTCTCCCATTCTTTTCGAAATGGAGGTAGTATGGGAAAATTACTTGACAGCTTATTTTCAGGCATATATACTGGAAAAAGGATGAGGTCTACCGATCCCGCGAACCTTGAAAACGAGATAAGACGTGACTATTCGCCATTTCAGGAGGGAAAGGAAATGG
>JAUNBY010000496.1:0-1241 GCA_030526935.1 Clostridia bacterium | reverse complement strand
AAGAGATTTAAACGCAAAGTTGTCATCAATGGCGTCGAGCGTTGGATATCGGCCGACACTGAGCAAGAATACGCGGAGAATCTGATGAAGCTGATGGGCGGAACGCGTCCGGAAACGGTTAAATCGAGTGGGCACAACTTTCGAGCCTACGCCAAGAACTGGTTCGTGACATATTCGAACCCGAACATCGAACGGGCTACGGCGCAAACGTACCAGAGGCAGCTCACGTGCCATATTTTCCCCGCTCTTGGAGATATGGACGTCGAAGACATTACTACGGATCACATTCAGACGCTGTTTAACGGAATGGATGTGTCGAAAGCGTCCAAAGACAAGACGCGCATGGTTCTCAACATGATATTTGGCATGGCGCTGGATGACGACATCATAGCGAAGAACCCTATGAAGAGCAAGAGACTTCGGATTACAGGTCGCGAGAGCAAACCTACCGAAGAATATTCGATCGAGCAGATGCGGTACCTGATCGGGCATATTTCAGACGTTAAGAACGACACGGACAGAGCGTATTTGACATTGCAGGCGTTACACCCACTGCGACTCGAAGAAGTTCTTGGACTAAAATGGGCTGACGTTGATCGGGAACACATGCAACTGCATATTTGCAGGGCGGTAACGCATCCGACAAGGAATATGCCGGAAGTTAAAGTGCCGAAGACAAAGGCGTCCATACGAAGCGTTGGGCTATCCAAACTGGCGCTTGAGATGCTGGGCGACGGCGATCCGGACGAGTTTGTCATCGGGGGAGATAAGCCGTTCAGCTATACGCAGGTTCGTAAAATGTGTGAGCGTATACGGCGCGACACTGGGTTCGACGACAAAATCACTCCCATACGGTTCCGGACGACTGTACTCACGGATATTTACGACCAGACAAAGGACATCAAGCAGGCGCAGGCGGCGGCAGGGCACACCACAGCGACAATGACTCTCAAATATTATGTTAAAGGTCGAAGCGGAACGCATGACGCTACAAGCGCGGTTGAGCGGGCATATGGCGTCGATTGAGAACAAAAGTTGCTCGAAAAATTGCTCGATCCAAAGGCTGAAAAGCCTTATAATATAAGGGTTTTCGGGCTGTTTTTGAAAGCAAAAATTGCTAAAAAAGTTGCCAGGCTAGTGCGAGGTCTTGCAAAATGCAAGTTTTCACCTGAAATCCTGCAAAAATCACTCCAAAACCAATAAAAAATCCTTCATTTCTGAAGGATTTCTGGAGCTGATAC
>JAUNBY010000495.1 GCA_030526935.1 Clostridia bacterium | reverse complement strand
AGCCTTACGCAATATGAAGCCAACATACTCTTCGACATCCTCCGCGACCTTAAGAAAAAGGGCGTGACGATCATATTCGTCTCGCACAAGCTGGAGGAGGTTCTGGAGATTTGCGATAAAGTAACGGTGCTAAGAGACGGACAATATATAGGCACCGACATAACTTCGAATCTTACGCGCCAGAAGATCATCCAGATGATGATCGGACGCGAATCCAACATAGTATATCGCGGCAGACTCGACGCCGACGGCAATCAGATTGCCCTCGAAGCGCGAGGCATTTGTTCCAGGCACTACGGCCTGCGGGATTTGAGCTTTTCGGTACGCCGCGGCGAGATCCTGGGATTTTACGGTCTGGTCGGCTCTGGTCGCAGCGAACTCGTGCGCACGGTGCTTGGAATCGACCCCATGACGGCGGGCGAGGTGTTTTTATACGGCAAGCCCATAAAACCCACGACTTTCGCCCGAAGCCTGCACCAATACGGCATAGGTTATATAACCGAAAACCGCAAGGAGGAAGGCTTGTTTCTCGACGACACGGTCAAAATGAACGTAAACCTGAACACGCTGCGCAAATTTTATGTAAACCGTATGCTGCCTTTGATAAAGCCGGGCATGGAACGGACGAACGCCAGGCAGATGGTGGACAGGTTGGATATAAAGACGCCTACTCTCAACACAAAGGCCTCGAGCCTCTCCGGAGGCAACCAGCAAAAAGTCAGCATATCCAAATGGCTTTCGGTCGGATGCGACGTGCTGATTATCGACGAGCCGACGGTGGGCGTGGATGTGGGCGCGAAAGAGTACATACACCAGCTGATATGGGATCTGGCAAAGAAGGAGAATAAGGCCATAATTCTCATCTCTTCCGATATGAACGAGATAATCTCCCTTGCCAGAAGACTGTTGATATTCAAGGAGGGGCAGATAGTCGCCGAATTGTCAGGCGAGGACACCTTCGCCCGCAGCGGCGGCGAAATCAGCGCGGAAATCGCCCAATCCTTTATTTAAACGCGGGAGGTATATCCATGGCGAAAGTTATGACCGGATGCGTCATAGGCGTAAAGAGGGAACTGTTTGAGCGCTATTGCCAGCTGCACGACGAACAGCCGCGGCAGATTCGCGATTTACTCAAGCAATACGGCTTTACAAAGCTGTCTATATTCGCGGGAGAGATGCCCGACGGAAACATCTATCTTTTCCAATATAACGAGGTCGAGGAAAACGCCGATCAGTCGGGGCTGTACGCCGATCCGCGCTATCAGAAATGGCTCGAGGAGACGGGCATGTGTCAGGCGCCCCTTCCGGGCGAGAGTTTTTGGAAGAATTTTACTCATGTTTATGAGCTTTAAGGAGGAGACTGCCGTATGAAGCGTTCTGAAGTCAACCAGGCAATCCGTTGGGCCGAAGCCCTGCTTAGCGAAAATCGCATTTCTCTGCCCGCCACCGCCGCCTATCCACCCGAGAAGTGGGCGCAAATAAAGGCGGACGCTCAGACGGTGTTCAAAACCATGCTCGGCTGGGACATAACCGATTTTGGCACGGGCGATTTTTCCCGCATAGGCGCGGTTCTTTACACGGTGCGCAACGGTCTCATGGGCGACGACGATGTAGGCGTTCCTTACTGCGAAAAGTACATCGTCATGAAGGACGGCCAGCGGCTGCCCAAGCACTATCACCTGTTTAAGAGCGAGGATATAATCAACAGAGCCGGGGGCGTGCTCGAGGTAATGCTTTGGAATACCGACGAAAACGGCGAACAGTTGGAAGACGACGTTACGATATACATGGACGGAATTCGCCGCACGTTCAGGGCGGGGGAGAAGATTCGCATAATGCCGGGCAACAGCATATCCCTGACTCCCCGCGTAGCCCATATATTTGGGCCTGAACCCGGTTCGGGCGATCTGGTCGTAGGCGAGGTGTCTAAGGTCAACGACGACAATACCGACAATTATTTCCTCGAAAAGGTCGGCCGCTTCCCGACCATCGAGGAGGATGAGCCGCCCTGCCGCCTGTTATGCAACGAATATCCAACTTAACGCTTAACCATGAATATAAGGGGCTGTTGCTTGCGCAACGGCCCCGCTTCTTTCGTTTTCCACGTGGCAGGGGTTGCCTGTTGCGCGGATAATAAATCCGCAACAGACAGCCCCTTATTAT
>JAUNBY010000494.1 GCA_030526935.1 Clostridia bacterium | reverse complement strand
CCTTCGTTGCATAACAGCCGTATCCTCACAGCGCCGTCGAAACTTCCGCGTTATGCTTGGCTTTTTGGCAGTCCCTGTTGCAGTCTGCTTCGCAAAAGTGGAAAAGTCGGGGCGAATCACAAAGTCGGCAGAATTTCCGCCGTACACATTCACGACATCGGCGCGGATGTTGTTGGTCATGTTATAACCTGACTTTTCCACTTTTACAAGAGAGCCCAACAAAAGCGTTTTAGAAAACCAACAAAAAAGCGTCCTGAAAAGGCTTGAAAATTAGGAAGAATTGCCAAATTTCAAGTTTTTTTAGAAAACCTCTTGACGTTATGCAATAGTTATGCTATTATAGCGAAGGAGGTGGAATTATGGTTCGTAAAGATATTCGTCATTTCGCTGACGGCTCCGCGAAGACTTGGGTTCGCGTCGTGGAAGGATACCGACCCGCGCCCGGCAAAGCTCCCAAACAGCGAACGATAAAGAGCTTTGGGTATTTGGAGGATCAGGATGACCCGGAAGCGTTCATGGAGTTGGTTCGTTCTTTTGACGAGGAACAGCGTCGGGACGCGCCGATTCAAATCGAAGTGTCTTCGAATGTGCGCATGTACGGGACAGAAAACCGAAAGCAAAACTATGGGTATAAGTATCTGGAAGCGATATATAATCGGCTTGAAATCGATGCGTATATCAGGCGGTACGAAAAGAACAGCAAGTTTCGCGGGACATATTCTCTGGGAAACATCTTCAAGTTTCTGGTGCTCTACCGTATTCTTGCGCCGGATTCAAAACGTGCGACCTGCCAGATCAGCAATCAGCCGTACGGATTTGAGACGAATTTCACGCTTAAAGACGTTTACCGCGCGCTGGATTCGTTTGCGGATTTCAGCATTGACCTGCAGAAGCATATGAATGAGCGTGTCAAGCGGTTAGTCGGTCGGGAGATGAACTATGCGTTTTACGATGTTACGAACTACTACTTTGAGATAGACGAGCCGGATGAGGACGGCTTACGCAGACGCGGCGTATCGAAGGAGCATCGTGTGGATCCCATTGTACAAATGGGATTATTTCTGGACGAGAAGGGACTCCCGGTCAGCATGAGCCTGTTTCCGGGGAACACCAGCGAGACGTTGACGTTGCAGCCGATGATGCAGGAGATTAAGAGAAGCTATGGACTGGGTCGACTGGTGGTCGTGGCGGATAAAGGGCTGAACAGCAGTACGAACATCGACAAGATAATCAATAACGGCGACGGCTATGTGGTATCGCAGATTCTGCGCGGGACGAAAGGAAAACGCTACCATGAAGCGCTGTTTGACACGGAAAGCTACACTATCAGTGCAGATGGGAGCTACAAGTACAAACTATACAACGAGGAGTACATCGGACGGGACGCGGAGGGCGAGCCGGTCAGGCGAAAGCGGCAAGTGCTTATCTACTGGAGTCGCGCGGAAGCGGAAATGATGAAAGCCAAGCGGAAAGAGAAACTGCAGCGAGCGGAGAGCGCGACAAGAAATCCCGTTTACACCATTGCGAAGGGAAAACAAGCCTATACGAAAGAAATCATTATAGACGCCACAACAGGCCAGGAACTGGACGATACGGCTCGACAAGTGAGCGTAGACTACGAAAAAGCGGAGCAGGATGCCGCGTATGATGGGTATTTCTGTATACTCACCAGTGAAATGGACTACAGCGCGCAAAAGATACGGGAAGTATATGGCGGGTTGTGGAAAATCGAGGAATCCTTTCGCGTCATGAAATCCGACCTGGACGCACGACCGGTGTATGTCAGTACAGAAAAACACATACAGGCACATTTTCTGATCTGCTTTACAGCGTTGCTGGTAGTACGCATGCTTCAGTATGAGATGGGAGGGAATGCGATATCCTCGGAGCGGATAGCCAGAGCGTTGAACGCGGCGAACTGCCGCATGCTGCGCGGCGGAATACTACAGTTGGACGATGTGGGCGGCGCGCTGGCGTTTGAAAGCCGGACAGCGAAGAACGGAGCGCAGGAAGAGACGCTGGTATATTCGGGCGAGGATGAAATTGCACAGGATTATCGCAGAATACAGCAGGTATTTGGGGTAGATTTCGATTATGTCTATCCTAAGCAGGAGGTATTCAGCCGGTTTCTGAGTAAGCTCGTATAGCGATTAACCTTCGTTG
>JAUNBY010000493.1 GCA_030526935.1 Clostridia bacterium | reverse complement strand
CAACCTCACCCTTACCAACGGCATTTTCGTAGGCACTAACGCGGAACGCTTCATGTACTCGCCAATCGAAGAAAACAGTTCACCGGGATAGCCGACAAACGCGATATCGCCAATGCGCAGCATTTGAAGAGCCATAGTGTAAGGTTCGTCGGAGTCCGCATACTCATAGGTATATTTGTCGATTCTTGTCGCTTCCTGACCGGGAAGGTCGATGGTATTCCTTTCATAGCTGATTTTGACGTCGGCGTTCATGGTATCGATATTTGCCAGCGTATCAACAACGTCCCTGTATTGTATCTCTGAAAGGTACTCGAGGATATCATAGGAACCCCCGGGAATATGGTAAAGAACCTTCTCACCCGTTTCGGGATTGACGCGATACATCTCATTCATGATTATCGGGTTTTGGTCGCCGGCAGCTCCGCTTATCCACATTGCTACCGAACCCTCATAGTTTTTTTCCATGTAGCTGGATACCAGTCCGGGTATGTCCGCGCTGAGTCCCATTTCACCGTCAATCAGTTTATTCATATGCATCACTACGCCATGCACCGCGTAATTGACGACAAACGCGATAGGATTGCCGTCCATGGCGTCAAAGCGAACGACTATCAGTTCCTTGTCAGATGATCCCGAGCCATTATAGCCAAGATCCTTATACGTATAGGAACTTCCGTCCTCGTTATATCCCACATAAGTCGCGGAGCGGTTTATATTGATATAACTGGAGCCATGTCCAACGCCAACAGTCGCGGGCTGCATCTCGGCGATCGCCTCGTCGCAGGCGTCGAGCATTTGTTCCAAAATATACTCGCGCCAGATGAGCAGCCTTTGTCCATATTCGTCCGTGGCATCAGGCTCGCCACCTATTTCCGGGCAGGCGTGAGAATGCGTAGCAGTATAGAATATCGCGTCTATATCGATGCCGGTATGCTCCGACAATATTGGCAGAAAATAGGCCGGCTGAGGCGCGCCGCCGCTTTCCGTGCAGATCATAAGGCTGTTTGTCGTCCCATCCGAAAGCGCGATGACGCGCACATGAATATCATCCACTACATCGACGACTTCAAAATAGCCTTCTTCGCTCCTGCGTAATGCCGGAAGCATTCCTTTTTCAATCGTCGGGGTAATGACGCGAACAGCCGCGCCCACCGAGAGAGCATATTGACTTTGCGCGCCGGATTCTTCACCCAAAGCAAGAGTATGCAGGCCGCAGATCAGAATCGCCAATATACAGATTACACAAAACATTCTTTTCATATCGTTTCTCCCTTCTTAGTCATTATCTGACGGATTTACTCACTCAGATCGCTCAGTTGCGAGTAGCGGTTGAGTACGTAATCCCTCATCATATTATCGCGATCAGCCTTATACGTTCCACTGTAGAAATCAGTGCGAACCGCGAATTCATCGTTCAAATCCATGAATACGGGATTGTCGGCAGTTGTCGTCGGCCAATATGGAACTTCCGGCCCGTTGGGATTGCCGTATGCGGCAAAGTTGACCCAGTATTGCGAACTCATATCGCCTATTGCATAATCCAACGCGGTCCAGTCGCGCTGTTGCGGTATGTCGCGCATGGAGTCGAACCAATACCACAAATCGGCGCTGTGCCATGCCTTGCGAATCTCGGCTTCGCGTCCGGGTGCGGCATGTGAAAACAGGAATACGTATACATTGCTGTCCTTATTAAGCTTGCTGAGATATTGGGCGACGAGCGTATTCTGCGTTGTACGCTGCTGGCTTTGAAGCTCGAGGTTGATCATGGTCGCTCCAAGATCGTCGCTAGGTACATATAGCGATTCAAAATCATACGCTTCGTACAGATCGCCATATGTGTTCTTGGCGCCCTCATAGAATTCATCCTTCGTAATGACCGAGAACGTGTCGTTACCGTCACCCGAATTATTTCCAAACATAACATTCACACCATTTAGTCCGCCTTCCTGCGTAAACACGTCCACCGGATTGACCGGCAGCACATAGCCATCCAAACAGGCGCCAAATCCCTTGCTATAAATCTCGGGCTTTTCTGTCGTCTCATTAATGAACGCGGAGGTAGGCAGTTCGCGCAGTTGCTCAAGCGTCATATCGCCGTAACCCTTTTCTTCCAGATACGCGGCGCAGCTTTCATACTTGCTTTCAATGGGCGTTATGGTGCCAAACA
>JAUNBY010000049.1 GCA_030526935.1 Clostridia bacterium | reverse complement strand
TTTGTATAAGGGCTTGCGGAGCTTTCTCTTCGTTTTTGGTGTCAAAGACAGGATTATAAATGAATATATCTCCTCGCAACCTGCTCGCGGCGGTTAAATAGCTGTGAAAACAAGCGTAAGCATTTATTCATTATTCATATAAGGTTCAACTTATATCCGCTTCAGCCTCGACAAAAGCCCGGAACTCAAAACGTCGCGGCCGGAAATTTTACTGTGCACCATGCCCGGCGCACTGACAGAGGATGTCGCCAATACACTGCATCCTCTGTCGGGACAGTTAAATCCACTCTATGCGCTTTATTGACCCGCGCATTCCACGTCGAGTATTTCGGCCAGCTTGAAATCCAATCCGTCGCAGGAAGCGCATCTGTATGAAACGCCGTTGTGCGTACCATTAAAGGCGTTTTTCAGGGACGCCCCGTGAAGGTGTCCGTAAATCAAAAAGTTGACATTATACTTTTCCAGCAGAGCCGTAACGTCAGTGTCCAATAACTGCGGGGTGAGCGGCGGGAAATGAGTCATACAAATCAGCGGCGCGTCGCTCGAAAGCTTTCTCGCCGACGAGAGCGACATTTCAAGCCTTATAAGTTCGCGGGCAAATATCTTTTTATCCGACGCTTCGGTCTGCTCCGCCGGAAGCGACCATCCCCGCGAACCGGAGAACAGAATTCCGTCTAAAAACAGGCAGTCGTTTTGTATTGCGTACATCCCCTGTGGCAAATGATCGCGCAAGCGGCTAAGGGACGACCACCAGAAATCGTGGTTGCCCTTAATGATGATTTTTCTTCCCGGAAGTCTTCCGATATATTCGATATGGGGTATGGCGTCTTCAAAACGCATAGCCCAGCTCAAATCTCCGGGCAGCAGGACTATATCCCGCCCGCGGACTCGACTTATCCAGTCCTCCTCTATGCGAGACGCGTGACCTGTCCATTGATCGCCAAAGACGTCCATGGGCTTATCCCCGCACGAAAGATGCAAATCGCTAATCGAAAAGATCGTCATCGTCATCGTCAGATTCGTCGTCTTCCAGGTCGTCTAGAGATTCGAAATCCTCCTGAGAAATCTCGCCATCGATCTCGTCTTCGACGTCGGCAAAGTCCTCTTCCTCCTGAATGTCCTCTTCCTTATCGTCAAAGTCGTCCTCCTCATCTATTTCCTCATCGACGAGGGGGTCGTCTATATCTATGGCTATTTCGTCCATGGTCGAAACGCTGTCGATTTCAAGGCTTGCCGGATCCGCGGGCGGCAATACTTCGTCGTCGTCCGTCTGGGCAATGCGCCTGGTCATCTCCTTGAGGCAAGTCGCGCAATATTCCTGCCCGGGTATAACGGGATTCTCTCCGCATTCGGAGCACAATTCGGTTATATCGTCCGGCTCATCCTCTCCGCGAACTTCCTTGCGGCATACTGTACAAAGGTTTCCGCCGTCAAGTATATAATTCAACTCACAGCGCGGACATTTAACAAACCCCATAGTCATCCTCCCAATAATCAAGTTATAGTTCTATATTACAATACAATAAACAACGTCATCGCATCGGATCGATTGTTTTCTCCTCCTCGCGGACGAACGTTCCCGCCGGTCAATCGACCTGAGCGCGCGATTACGGCGATGGCGACCGGTCTCGACTTAATGCGCGCATTGCGACGATCATCTGCCGTTAAGCGCATTCGCGCAGACATTATAACGCACTGAACCAATATGCGCAAGGGTTTACCGAAATTTTACGGTATTTGTTCGATTTCCGCCTTACTTCCAACCAATGATATGCGGTATCGGAGCGTAAGTACCCATTGACAGAAATCGCTTATGGTGAGATAATACGCTTATGGCAATTGGAGGTAAGTGGATGCCGGGAATTGATCGGGTGGCTTTTTATCTGTTTTCGACGCCGGTTTACTGGTACGGGCTTACTATGGCCTCGGGCATACTGGCGGGACTCATAATATGCATGTGCCGGGAAAAGCTTTACGGCCTGGAAAAGGACACGTCTGTAACCCTCGCCCTCTGGGCGGTTCCGTTTGCCCTTATAGGCGCGAGACTCTACTACGTGGCGTTCTCATGGGAGCAGTACCGGAATAACCTTATGTCCATACTCGACCTGCGCTCCGGAGGGCTGGGGCTTTACGGATCGATGATATCCGGCATTCTCGTGGGATATGTATTCGCGAGGAAGAAGAGAATTCCGTTTTTAACGCTTTGCGACCTCGCGGCTCCGGCGTTCGCCATGGGTCAGGCTATAGGACGGTGGGGAAATTTCTTCAACCAGGAGGCCTACGGCATTGCCGTGACAAATGAGGCTTTGCGCTTTTTCCCGATATCGGTCTTTATTGAATCCGATGCCACCTGGCACCTCGCGACGTTTTTCTATGAATCGATATGGTGTCTGGCATTGTCGATTGGACTTATGGTATATGAAAGGCGCACGACGAAACGCAAAAAGGGAGATGTGTTCCTGTGGTACATATTGCTCTATGCCCTTGAAAGGGCGGTAGTCGAGGGGCTTAGGACGGACAGCCTCATGTTGGGAAGTCTGCGTGTATCGCAAATCTTATCAATAGCCGCCGTTGTTGTATGTACGGCTATAGTTATCGCCAGGCGCAAACAGCAAGGCGACAGGTGACGGGGAGGAAGACCATGAGAAACCTTACTATGATGACCGACCTTTATCAGCTTACGATGATGTACGGCTATTGGAAGTGCGGTATAGACAGGAATATATCCGTATTCGACATGTTTTACCGCAAACAGTCCGATGAAATGAACTATGTGATTTTCGCGGGGCTCGAGCAGCTTATCGACTATATAAATGACCTTAAGTTTGCGCAGAAAGACCTGGACTACCTCAGAAGCCTTAACTTGTTTGACGAGGGCTTTCTGGACAAGCTTCGCGACTTTCATTTCACGGGGGATATAGACGCCGTTGTGGAAGGAACCATCGTATTTCCCGGCGAACCACTGGTAAGGGTAAAGGCGCCAATATTTGAAGCACAGCTCATCGAGACGGCGCTTCTTTGCATAATCAACCATCAAACCCTCATAGCTACAAAGGCGTGCAGGGTGGTTCAGGCCGCAGACGGCGGAAGCGTGCTCGAATTTGGATTAAGGCGCGCCCAAGGCCCTGACGCCGGAATATACGGAGCGCGCGCCGCCGTCATAGGCGGAGCCAGCTCGACCAGCAACGTCCTGTCGGGCGAGATGTTTGGCATACCCATAAGCGGAACCCACGCTCACAGCTGGGTCATGTCCTTCCCCGACGAACTCACGGCTTTCAGGGCATACGCCAAAGCCTTCCCGAAATCCTGCCTGCTTCTCGTAGATACGTATGACACGCTCAGAAGCGGAATGCCCAATGCCATAAAGGTGTTTAAAGAACTCAGGCAGGAAGGCTACGAGCCGCTTGGTATACGGCTTGATTCGGGAGATTTGGCTTATTTAAGCCGCGAAGCGCGCAGGATAATGGACGAAGCCGGCTTCCCGAACGCCAAGGTATGCGCCTCGGGGGATCTGGACGAAGTTTTGATACGCGACCTGAAGCTTCAGGGCGCTTGCATCGACACATGGGGCGTAGGCACGAAGCTCATAACCAGCCAGGGATGCCCTTCGCTCGGTGGGGTGTACAAGCTGTCGGCCGAGCTAGTTGACGGAAAAGTCGTCCCCAAGATAAAAATCTCCGAAAATCCCGCGAAGATAACCAACCCCGGCATAAAGAAGATACTGCGTTTTTACGATAAGAATACGAAAAAAGCGCTGGCGGATCTGATAGCCCTCGATCACGAGGATTATTCAAACGTCGAGACGCTCACTATATTCGACCCCATAGACACATGGAAGCAAAAGACGCTGCACGACTTTACTATACGCGAATTATATGTTCCGGTATTCCGCAACGGAAAATCGGTCTACGAATCGCCCGGCCTTATGTCCATACAGAAAAATACCTTCCATGAGCTTGATACTTTCTGGGATCAATACAAGCGCATGCTCAATCCCCACATATACAAAGTCGATCTCTCGCAGGAGCTGTGGACGCTCAAGCAAAAGATGCTCAACGGAGCTTATTGACAAAAAGACCCCTTTATCCTTCTCAAGTACGCGGATAAAGGGGCCTTTGACCAAGCTTGCGGTTAAAAGTTACAGCTGCGACTGAAGCTTCTGGAACTTCTGCCTGGCGGCGTCGATTTCATTTGTCGGCGCGTTTTTAACGGGATACCATCCCTGCTGATTCATCGTGTCGAACACGGTATACTGATTCTGAACGCACTCGTTGAAGTTGTCGGTCAGCACACCGCGAAGCTGCGGGCAGGATGTTTCGGGGATGAAGGTTCCATAGGCGTTTATGAGGTATTTTTCCTGCGCGAGAAGGTCTTCCATGCGGTCCTGGTCGTTCAAAACGCTATTGGCGTCATTCTGATTCATAGTCATGCCTCCTTACGAATGTGTGTTCAGGTAGTTGAACAGGCGGTCAAAGCGCTGGCGATGCTGCTTGGCCAGCTCGCTGGCAAGATTGCCGAACTGGGGATTGCTAAACGTCTGAGCGTAGAATTCGGCCTTCTTGCAAGCCAGAAACTCATGCTGCATCTGGTCTTCAAGTATTGTAAGCGACTTGGTCTGGATGGATTTACCGGGCATGTGATCTCCTCCTTTGATTTGGGAATCATTATAAGAATGCCCGCGGGCGACAAAAACGATACGAGGTGCTTTTTGCATGTCAATTATTTCCGGCGTTTTTCAAATCAGAGGCGTATATCATATATCATGCGACGGGCGCGAGGAATTCAAGCTCGACAAACACTCGTTCAAAAAGCTGGGTTTAAATGTTGGCGACGATATAGACCCGGACGATATAATCGCGCGAGCCGAAAAGGAACAGTACAAATACGCCTACGAATCCGCGCTATATATACTCGACAGGGCCGCCCGGACATCGGCGGATATAAAAAGGGCGCTTATGGACAGAGGGTATTTCGAACAGGTCTGCGACGAGTGCATAATTCGGCTCATGAAGGCGGGACTGATAGACGATGCGGCATATGCCCAAAGAATGGCGCAAATCGCTACGCAAAAACCCATATCCCGCGCGGCGCTGAAGATGAAGATGCGAAGTAAGGGCTTGAGTAACGACGACGCGGAAAAGGCGCTCGAAAGTATTTCGGACGAGGATCAGAAAGCCGCTTTAAATGCTCTCGCCGATAAGCTGTCTAAAAGATACGATGGATTGGAGCCGCGCGAGGCTCGCCGCAAGCTCTCGGCGGCGCTTGCGCGGCGCGGGTTTAACTGGGACGAGATAAACGCCCGCATGGACGCGATGTACTCCGCGGATGACGAGTTTTTTTAGAACACTATCAACCGCGTTGCAAATAATCCAAGTTTTGCGCTTAAACGCGACTTCATGGCTTATGCATTATTCATATTCCCGGAACTTTTTACCCCCTTCAGACGTCTTTCGCATAAGAGAAAAACTCGTATCCAAGGGCGGGATGGCGACTTTTACGGAGAGGATGATTACGATGAAGAGGATTACCGCCGTTATTGTGATTATTGCGGCTGTAACGTTTTGCGCATCCGCCATGTGCGATGAGCTTACGACGTCGTTAGCAGCCCTGATTTCAAGCGAACTTACAGCGTCGCTAACTCCGACTTCCGACGCGTGGGCGAGCTTTATGCTAAGCCAGAATGTCGCCGTGACGGACGTAAGCGATACGACCGCGACTGCTGGCGTAATGGCCTGGAATCCGGGCGGTACGAACGAAACGGGAGAGATGACGCTTGAAGGCATAGTTGAGAACGTCTTCACACCCGTCACCGGAAGCATAACCTATTCGGTTGACGAATTGGGGGACCTGTCGGTATTCGGCGTAGACGCCTTCAGGCGCAATATAGTTACGGCGGCTTCGAGAGCTAAATCGGCATTCGACTCTCCCCGCGTCCGCATAGCGATAGCGGCGCAGTTATTTCCCGAGGTCTACGCTCAGCAGGGCGGCTATACCTCCGCGTTCAGAAAATTCTGTTCGCAGTACCTGTACATGTTTCCCCAATACGTTTTAGAAGCCGCGCTTCTCACGCAAAGGCCGACCATTATGAGCGTGGAAGAGGGACCTCGGGCGCTTAAGATGAGTCTCGAACGCGTCAACACCAATATAATGTCGAGAAATGCCTATCTTGCGGCGTATGAGTCGCTTAAAAACGTAGACAAGGCCAACGCTTATACCCGCGAACAGCTTCAAAGCATACTTTCAAACAGCTTCGTTCAAAGCGCCGCTGATTTGACTGACGAGTATTTCACCGTTGATGGAGAAATGTACATCGACATGAACAGAATTCTGACGAACGATTTGACAACTCAGAGTTTTACCGATTACGCGCGGCTTTTACAAAGCGCCTTTGAGGAAAAGCTCAATACGCTCGAGATAGCAGTCAGGTATCTTCCTGACTATCCGGTTCGCAATCAACCCGAATCAGGCGTGATAAAAGGCCCGGTATCAGGCACTCATGTGGTGTTTAAAGCGCCGGACGACGGCTACGGAAGGATTGTAACTCTCAAAAACCCCGAAACCGGAGAAGGCGTATTGTCCGTGTTCATGCGCTCCGGCGCGTCAATCGACGCTTATATACCATCCGGCAAATACCAGCTTGAATACGCCAAGGGCGACGAATGGTACGGGGATATAAAAAGATTCGGCGAGGACGCAGCATACGCTTCATCTATAGTCACTATAGAAATACTCAACAGCGATAAATATCACGTAATATCCTTTGACCCTGACGGCGCATACGGAAACGACAGCGTAAAGATACCCATGAAATCGAATGAATACGTCGAGCCTTAGTCGCCGGTTCTTCCGATAAGAATTCTTCTTATGGCTCCTATGAGGTAAAGGGAGCCTGCGACAAGCAATATATCGCCACAGCCCCCGACCGGCCAGGCCGCGTCGAGGGCGCTTTCCATGTCTTTCACCGCCGTCGCTTCGACGCCAAGGGATGCGTATATACCCGCCAGTTCCTCAGCTTCTATCGCCCGATCCCAATCAACCTTCGTCGTTATTACGCGACTTACGCGGGGGGCGATAATCCGGGCGAAATCGAGGGGCATTTTGTCCGACATCATGCCCGTCAGCAGTGTAATCCTCCTGTCCGAGAGATACGAATCGATGTAATCCGCGAGCGCCCGCGCTCCGTCTACATTGTGGCAGCCGTCAAGTAATACGCCATCTCCGAACCATTCGAGCCTTCCCGGCCATTTTGCGTCCAAAACGCCCCGACATACGTCGCCTCTTGTGATATTTAAGCCATTTTGTGCGAGAATTGATAGCGTCAGCATCGCGAGCCTCGCGTTTTGCGCCTGATGCGCACCCGCGAGCCTTAGTTCGACGCCGGTCACGCCAAATCCCGGAAGGTCAAGGGCAAAACTTGAACCAAATCTGTCTTGCTTAAGGTCGATAAACCCGTATTCGCCTGCGAATGAGAGGGGTGCGCAAATCTCCCCCGCTACGCTCCTGAAAACGTTTGCCACGTCCTCGCACGCGGGATATATGGCGGCGGGAGTATACGGCTTGAGTATACCCGCCTTTTCGCGAGCTATCTTTTCCAGAGTGTCGCCAAGCACCTTTGTGTGATCCATTCCAATGGAGGCTATGGCGCATACCTCTGGAGATATGACGTTTGTCGGATCAAGGCGTCCTCCAAGTCCGACTTCAATTACCGCTACGTCTACCCCAGCCCGTCTGAACGCGCAAAACGCGACGGCAGTGCCAAGTTCAAACGCGGACGGCCTGACCCCCTTGTCGCCAAGCTTCTTAGCCGCCATATATACCGGTTCGCAGCACTCGACGAGAAGAGGGTCGTCTATGGCAACGCCCTTGATGCGAATCCTTTCGTTGTAATACATTAAATACGGAGATGTGTAAAGACCCGTATTATATCCCGCCCGCCGCAACGCGCTTTCGATTATCGCGCAAACGGAGCCCTTGCCGTTCGTCCCCGCTACGTGAACGCATTTAAACGCCTTTTGCGGCTGTCCAAGCTCTGCGAGAAGCGCCTTCATATTGTCAAGTCCGACCTTCACGGCGCTGTATCGCGCCGATTCTATCCAGTTTATCGCCTGTTCAGCAGTCATGTAATACCCTCCGAGCGAATATTAAATAGGGATTGCTTTTTTTATAAGAATGCTATATAATGCCATTAGAAAACCAAGTATCCGAAAGGAGATCACCATGCAAGTATATGTATATCGCAACGAAGAACAGGTCGCAAAGGCCGCCTCCATGATATTCGCGTCCGTCATCTCGGAAAAACCCGACGCGGTGCTCGGACTGGCGACCGGCTCAACTCCCATACCTACCTACAAAAGACTCATCTCATTGAACAAAGACGGATACATAGATTTCTCCAGGATTCGCACCTATAACCTCGACGAATACGTCGGCCTTTCCCCCGAACATCCAGCCAGCTATCGCTATTTCATGAACGAGCAACTGTTCGATCATATAAATATAGATAAAAATAACACGCACGTCCCCAGCGGTCTTGGCGACGTGGAGAAGAACGCCGAAGATTACGACGCCGCAATTGAACGGGCAGGCGGCATAGACCTTCAATTGCTCGGAATCGGCCATAACGGGCATATTGGCTTCAACGAGCCAAATCCGAGGGCATTCATATACAAGACGAATATTATAACGCTGACTCAATCGACTATTGATGCGAATTCCAGAATGTTCAGCTGTTCAGACGAAGTGCCGCGTCAGGCGATAAGCCTGGGCATAGGAGGAATCATGAGCTCAAAGCGCATAATACTCCTGGCCACTGGTCGCGGCAAATCCTCCGCGGTGCGCGACGCGGTTAAAGGCGATATAACTCCGCTTCTCCCCGCTTCCATACTCAAGGCGCACAACAACGTCCAGTTCCTGCTCGACGAAGACGCCGCCTGCCTGCTGTAACAGGCAATCATGCCTCGTTATGCTTAGACCGACCTACGTATGTACGGGAGCGCAATGCGCTCCCGTTTATAGCCTCAATTGCCTTCACGCTTATATTTAATCCGCGTTAAGTTCCTCGTCGGTCGGCATATCGTCGTATATGCCTTCGTCGTCGATAAGTTCCTCGTCATCGCCGCCTTTTGACGCGTAGACGTTGATGACGCAAGCGTCAGACTTGCCGTTTACCGCTTTGACGATTATACGGCAGGTTCCCTGTCTTATTCCGAGCACCACGCCTTTTGAATTGACTTTCGCGATCTTTTTATTGCTGGATGCCCATTTAACCTTTGTTATATCTCCGTTGATTTTCAACAGATTCCCCAGATTGAGCTTCTTATTGACGTACACCTTCTTAAGAGATGGGAGCCATACGGTCGTAGGGAGTTTGTACACCGTTACCACACAGGTGTCTCTAAGTCCGTTTGAGGCTGTGGCGGTTATGGTAGCCCTGCCCCTTTTGTGTGCCGTTACCTTGCCCTTTGCTCCCACCGTAGCCACGGAAGTATCGCTGCTTTTCCAGGTAACGCCGTCGTCAGCCGCGGCGGGCTTTATCGCGTACTTTACTACTCCGGTGCTTTTGAGTTTTTTTGTAGTGCCACCTACATATAATGTCATGGTCGCGGGCTTTACAGTCACGGAATTTGCGGTCACCTCGACCGTTATGACAATCGAATCGCTTGCGCCGCTTCCGTCGGTTGCGGTCGCGGTAATAATCGACTTTCCGCTTTTGATTCCCGTCAAAAGCCCGTCGTCGTCTACCGATATGACCGCCGGTCGTGAGCTATCCCACTCAACGCCTATGCCCGCAGGAGTAACGTCCGCGAGAAGCTGCAGCGTCCCTCCCCTTTCAACCGTCGTCACGCCGCCCGACGCCCTTACGGTTACAACCGTTGGATCTGGCTCCACTCCAACTACCTGAACCCTTATGGATGCGCTTATCGACGCCTGAGTCGCTTCAACGGTCGCCGTCGCGGTTATCGTGCAGGTTCCCGCGACCTGCGCATATACTATGCCCTGATTGACATAGGCGACGCCGGCGTTCGAGCTGGACCATTCGACCGTCGCGTCTTCCCACTCGCCGCTTTTAGTTACGTTGATTACAAGAATATCACTGGCTTCGACCCGATACGCGCCGTCGACCACTTCACCGTTCTCGACGCTAAGCTCAAAAACGTTCAATTCATCCGCGAAGACGGGCGCAAAACACACGAGCATAAGAATCGCGAGCAGGACAATCATTCCCCTTGTAAACCTCATATCCATACCTCCATACTATGACGGCGTTTATTCGCCATTGACCGGCATCAATTCGAAAGTATACCGCGTGTTTCTAAAGGTGTGTCGATACTATCAGAATCGTCCGGATTCGGCGATATTTGTGCCGGAAGGCGCTTTCCCCAATACCGGAGGTATTTCAAGGAAAAGCAGCGCTCTATGGCGCAACAAAATCACTTCGGACGTGCGCTGGGCGATAGCGTCAACACGCCCCGGCGGTATTTGCCTCATACGGCATTATAACATATGTTTGAATATATTACAAGCTATTTACCGCGCATATTGACAGATGACGAATATTAAACTGCCCTGAAGGATATAGACATGAGTTAAAGGAACGCGGCTTATGTCGAAACGGAAAACGCGATGACTGGTTGAGACGGTGTGGGGCGTGATTAAAGACAAAGCCAGCTAACGCCTCAATAACAATTTTTTAAGGAGGATACCCTGCACGAAACATTCGACAGGTGTTATACTCTGCGTACATACAAAGCTATCCGCATTATGCGCGATATGCAAATCGACAAAGCAGGGGGATTATCCACGGGCGGGAAGGACGAGATATGAAAACGGTAAGAGCTTGCACAAGTTGCGGCAAAAACGCTCGTCCCGGCGCAACACGGATAATAGCACATAATATGATTGCTGAAATAAACATAGGAATTCAGATAGGATTACTGCTTTTGCTGGGGTTCTCGGCAATTCGTTTGAAAGTTGTCACAAGCGCGTTTCCCTCGGAATTGTCCGGGTTTCTCATATCGTTTTGTCTGCCCTGCGTCATTATTAAAGCGCTCTTAAGCGAAAGCGGATCCCTGGAGATGAGTTCGTTTGCGTGGTCAACCGCCGTCACCATAATAATATCGCTCGTTGGACTTGTGCTGGCTGTTGTTTGCGTGCGCCTCGCCAGGATTAAGAACGACTTTTCAAAGGTCATCATCGCTACGACGATGTTTTCCAATTTCACGTTTATGGGTTATCCCATAATCGAGGCGCTGTACGCAAACGAAGGACTTTTATATATAACGCTTATGTCCATATTGATGCGATTTTTCCTTTACGGATTCGCGCCCATGATTTTCACTGTCTCGAGCGAGCGTTCACGCATATCGCTGGTAAAGTTCTTCCTCTCCCCTCCTATATTGGCGATTTTTGTTGGTTTAGCGCTTGCTTTGCTCAAAGTCGAACTGCCTGCGCCCGTCAACAATGTTATTGACGGTCTCGCGACCGTCTCATCCACCTTGGGGATGATGCTTTGCGGCATGCTCGTGGCGCGCCTGGATCTTCGAACGCTGTTTAAAGATAAAAACGTGTTGCTGGCGACAGCGGTGAGGGTATTTTTAATGCCGCTGATTTCGTTTATATGCCTGTGGTTTTTGCCCGTACCACGAACGCTCGTCAACACCGGAATTATAGTCGCAGCGCTTCCCGCCGGAAGCATACTCTCGGCATACGCCGCCAAAGGAGGCGTCTATCCCGAGCAAACCTCCGCCATTATCTCCCTGTCCACGATACTCTCCCTCGTAACGGTGCCTTTATGGGCATGGATACTTACGCTGGTATAAAGGAGATAATGTAACCGATAAAGCGCGCCTTGAAAGCAATTCGCTATATCGCCTTTTTCATCCATTCGTCCAAAAAGGCGATTTGTTCCTCTGTATGAAACCAGTGTTCGCCGTTTTCCATGACTGTAAGCTCGGCGCGATGATTTTTTACGAAAGTTTCCACGGTGCTTCTGGATGTGAGATTGTCGTTTCCGGCGAATAATATTCGCGTGGGTACATCCCATTGAATGGGATTTTGTCTCACAAAGCACAAATACCTCCACGACAGCGTTTCACCGAAATCCGTCGGTATTTCGCCCTTTTCTAACAGTTCCCGCTCCGTCACGTTGGCCCACTTCATCATATCGAGAATCAGCCGCTCCATATCCAATACAGGCGAGATGAACAAAGCCTTTTCTATTTTGTTTTTTTGCAACGACAGCATCGCGAAATAAGCGCCTATGCTGTCGGCGATTATAGAAATTTGTTCGTATTCTTCGCGCAGCTTATCAAACGCTTCCCTTATCTGGTTTTGCACTATCCATGGAAGGTAATCATTATAATCGACGCCGATGATATCAAATCCAGGGCAATTCTTTTTATACTGTTGCGCCTGTTTGTAACTGCCTCCCTTTCCGTGGATATACAAGATTGCCCTTTTTAACACGCTATACCCTCCTATCCAAGTGAAAATGCCGTAAGTATCGACGGTGATCAAAGCGATATGCGATG
>JAUNBY010000492.1 GCA_030526935.1 Clostridia bacterium | reverse complement strand
AGGGCGTGGCTATGACGCAGATATCCCCTTCGAGGGAGTTCAAAACGGCCTCGTCTACCTCGGCCTGGCATACGATTATGCACGCCGCGCCCGCTTCGGCGGCTTTTTTCATCATGTCGGGCTGATCGCCCACGAGAGCTACGCAACCTCTGCTGAACTCCATGAGCGTCTGACGCGACTTGGGAAGCGCGATTATGACCTCTCCTGAAACGCTGTCGTAAATGCCGTCGCCGTTTTCGCGAAGTATCTGCCCCTCGAGCGCGCTCAACAGATTGCATATGGGTATGCGCTCGGCGCGGGGATGGTCTATGGAGCGCATGTCGTAGGCGGCGATGTCGCCCGGGGTGAGCATTCCGAAAAGATGCCCCTCGTCGTGCGTTATGGGTAGCGCCAGCGCCACGTGTTCGTTTTGCAGTTCCGACCAGGCGCGGTTGACGGTGACGGAGCGGTCGAGCGCGGGCGGCTGGTCGTATTCAAGGTCCTTCACCTGAGTTCTCACGTCGCGCAACAGCGGCGGCGGGGCGAAGCCGAACCTGTCGAGCACCGACTGGGTTTCGTCGCTCACGGAGCCGAGCCTTGCTGCGGTATACGCGCGGTCGCCGAGCGCGTTTCTGAGGGAAGCGTAGGCTATGGCCGAAACGATGGAGTCCGTATCGGGATTCTTATGTCCTATGATGTAAATCGGTTCCAAATTATATGCACTCCTCGGGATATATTATCTTCGCCTGTCTATCTAAGCTTTAGAATTCGCCTCAAATTTGGCATAAACTTCTTCTGCCCCCGCATGGAATCAGCCTTCCGGTATGCCTGCTGGTACTGATCGTTGGCCGGACGCTGACGGGCGGCTATTCCGAAATACAAAGTTGATTTTTCTATTTCGCCAAGCCGCATCAAAACCTTTCCGAACAGGTGATTCCACTCGGCGGAACGCGTGGCTATGCGCATAAGCGATTGCCGGGCGGCGAGAATCTGCCCCTCGTCTATAAGGCGGCGGACGTTTTCGAGCATTTCGCTCTCCGAGGCGGTATCGGAGTTTATCTCGGAGTTTATGGCGGACTTGAGCGCCACGTCGAAAGCCTGATTGATTCTGACCATGCGTTGTTCAGCAGTAGCGCGCTCGGGGCCTTCGGGGAAGCGGTCGGGATGCCATATGCGGGCGAGCTGCCTGTGCGCGCGGCGTATTTCCGCCGCGGACGCGTTTTTATCTACGCCCAGTATATCATACACAGTAGCCACCCCATCACCTCCAGAAAAGTTTACATGACTAATTATACTAATTATTTATGGGCGATGTCTATATTATCATGTAAATTATTCGGTCGGATACCGCGATTTCACCCGCCGATATTTACTTTCTCATATTGTATATGAACGGGATTCCTAATGCATACAATATCAAGAAGGCTATTTACAAATCCAACCATTTGAGATACAATATAGTAGACGCATACCGTCAAACGAGCCGGGAGGGATATCATGGACAGAAAAAAGCGCCGCGCGGCGATGAGAAAAAATTCACGCGCAAGAAAGAAGCGGCTTATGACCAGATACGAAAAGGCTACGCTTCGATGGCTGATATTCTGTTTTCCTGCGGGTCTGTTAATGATGTGGTCGGACAGATGCCGGTGGAAGCGCGCGTCAAAATGCGCGGTGTCGCTCGTGGTCGCGGCGTTAGTGTGCGCCATACTCCTGCCGCAGACGCAGCCGCCCGCCCGCGCGAAGAGCGGCATTGAAATAGTAAGCAACGCCCCCGCCGTCGAAAAGCTCGGCCCCGTCCAGCGCGAAAGCGACGAGGACGATTACGAGGTATACCTGCCGACCTACGTAAACCCCACCTCCGTCGTCGTCATACCGACGCCGTCACCCGAGCCCATATACGTCTACTACAACCAGGGCGGCAAGTACTACCACAGCCGCAACTGCAAGTATATCAAAAAAACCTCCGAACTGGCGTCCCTTTCCGCCTGCCTCAACGCGGGATATACCCAGTGCAAGGAATGCGACGCCCCGAGCGAGGATCTCGCGCCTTAAATCAGCAATGCGCCGCGATAAACGCAAAGCAGGCGGCGCGAAAGCTTTATAAACCTGTACGCGCCGCCGCTCCCAACCCGCGACAAAATGGGAACGGCGGCGTTTGTGCTTTCCCACGGTTTCGGAATATGATTGAGAGATATGAGAGT
>JAUNBY010000491.1 GCA_030526935.1 Clostridia bacterium | reverse complement strand
GAGCCGATATTGCTGCTTACCGGCGACAGTACCGCCGCCATTATCGCCAAGTGCGGGGATGACGCCGTCGCGAAGGTGCTCAAGAATCCTCATCACGCGGGGACGCAGCCGGCGTCGCTGCTTAAGCAGGTAAAGCCAGAAGCGGTCGTCATATGCTCGAACGTCAAGGCGGGGAAGACGTATCGCAAGAGGATCGAGAACGCGGGGGCGAAGGTGTATAACGTCTGTGAGAAAAGAGTGGTGCTTGAATTTTAATAGCGGTATCCCTTATTAAAAGATACGGAGGAATATTTTGACAAGTATATTCAACATAGCAGAATGGTTCCTGGGAAAGGAACCGATGAAGATACAGAAGCTTCAAAAGCTCTGTTACTATACCCAAGGGTGGGCTTATGTCATTTTCGGGGAACCGATTATCAATGATTCCGTTTTCAAGGCTGCGGACAGCGGCCCCGTGTCAGCGGAATTGTACGCTCGATTTGGCTGGGATGAGACAACTGAAATCACGCCGGAAAGTAATAAACCGCCCTTTTTTGGTATAGCAGAACTCAGCTTGCTGGAGAGCGTATGGCTGACATATGGCGGCATGAGCGACAATGCTCTTGTGGCGCAGTCGCAGAAAGAATGGCCGTATATTAAGGCAAAAGAGACACAAGACAGGCAAATAGACCCGGATGATATGTCGCAATACTTTCATTCCATATACAAGAAATAAAACCGGGGTTTCATAAACAATATTGCGTGAGCACCACACATTCTAGCGTGTGGTGCTTTTATGAATATATTCACGAAAACATTGTTATTAGGAGGATATTATATGGCAGTAATAGTTGGCAGTGCGCGCTTGGACGAGCGGGGCAAGGCATACGGCGGCAAAGCCGGAGATCAGGGCAAGGAACTAAGTACCCAAAATTATTACGTACACTCTAAAGGATGGCGGGTGCTTAGAGCTAAAAACCCGGATGTCGCCGAGATGATAGCGGCAAACATGCAGGCGGCTTGCGACAACGCTAAAATCGGCTATGACCAGTGGCAGAGGCTTACTCTCTACAACAAGGCGAAGGCTGTAGGGTTTGATTGCTCGAAGGTAGCGGATAAGTGCGAGACCGACTGCTCCGCTCTCGTTCGGGTTTGTCTGGCATACGCGGGAATCATGGTCGATAACTTCAGGACGACCAATCAGGCCAAGCTCATGCTTGCCACGGGCGAATTTACGGAGCTTACAAGCAGCAAATACACAAAGCAATCCGCGTATCTCAAGCGCGGGGACGTGCTCGTTACGAAGACGCAGGGGCACACCGTCGTAGTGCTCACGGACGGCGACGAGGCCGTTGACTACGCGCTTGGCGACAGGACGCTTCGCAAGGGCATGGAGGGCGAGGACGTTCTTCAGATGCAGGAAGCGCTCATGACGCTGGGCTATCCCCTGCCAAAATATGGCGCGGACGGAGATTTCGGTTCCGAGACGATGGCGGTGGTGATGAGCTTTCAGGCGCATTACAACCTTAATGCGGATGGTGTATACGACTCCGACACGCACGACGCGCTGCAAGCCGCGCTTGAGGCGATGGACAACGCGCCGGGCGACGAGGGCGACGAGACTGACGAGGAGCCTGTAATCGAGGTTGTCACCGATATCGCCATAAAGTCCTATGAGATAGACGCCCTCGACCTGAGCCAATACAACACGTCCCAATTCGCCAAAATCGACTGGGCGGCCATCCGGGATAAAGTCGGTTTCCTGATATTGCGCTGCGGCATAACCCGTTTGAGCACTAAGCCGCTGGGAGTAGGCCCGGATACCCACTTTGAGCGCATGGCGGCAAAGTGCCAGGAGTATGGCATACCGTTCTGGGCGTACTACTATAGCCAGGCCAAGACAAAGGCTAAAGCCCAGGAAGAAGCCGAGTACGCATATGTCATCGCCGAAAAATACAACCCGGTGGGCTACGCGCTCGATGTAGAGGAAAAGAACATCAAGGTGAAAGCCTGGTTCGAGGCCATGAGGACGCATACGGACAAGCCGTTGATGCTCTATATAGGGCACAACTGGTACCCGGTGTACAAGCTTGCCGTGGATGAGGACGGGTTTGTGGCGTGCTGTGACGCTGTGTGGATACCCCGCTATGGCAAAAACGACGGGACGGCCAAGAAGCGCTATACTCCCGCCTATCCGTGCGATTTGTGGCAATATTC
>JAUNBY010000048.1 GCA_030526935.1 Clostridia bacterium | reverse complement strand
TATCGCTCACGAGGTATATATCGGCTTTTTCAAGCACCATAGCTATTGCCGCGGCTTTGTGTCCGCCCAGTTGGAAGTCGCGCCGCACCCTGTCTATCATGCTAGAGGCGTTGGGCGCGGACATCATCCATTCCTCGAAGACGCGCTCTCCAAGGCCCTCTCGGCATGAACCTATGAGCACAATTACGCCGCCGTCCCTGACCGCGTGCTTGGCGTTATCCAACGCCTTTTGAGTCTGATAGAGGTTGAGATCCTTGGGAGCGCCGCCCTGAGATACCAATACTATGTCGGCGCGGGATTCGATGGGCTTCTGATACATCTTATCCAGAAACGCGCAACCGGCGCGATGAGCCAGTGTCACGTCCCCCGCGACCGCCTTGACTATATGCTTATGCTCGTCGAGCACGACATTTAGAATGAAGTCTGCTCCGCACATCGCGACCGCTTCCTCTATATCGCGCCTGAGAGGATTGCCTTCCAGGTTGCCCGCGCAGGCTTCGGGCTTTACCATCAGGCTGTGATTGCGCTGAATCGCCTCGCGCGTGGAAACGCCCGGCATGATAGCCTTAGCACCTCCGGAGTAGCCCGCGAAATAGTGATACTCTATATTTCCGAGACATATGCGCCTGTCCGCCTCCGCTACGACGCGGACGATATCCACGGGCGTACCGTTAGCGGTCGTCCCAAGGTGAACGCAGTCGTCTCTGTCGCCGTCCACGCACTTTATTTCCGAAAAAGCGCGAACGCCCGCGAGCTTTTCAATTTCAGCCGGGGTATGCTTTCTATGGCTGCCCAGCGCGAATACGAGCGTTATATCCTCGGGCTTTACCCCCGCCGAATATATCTCGTCTAATAGCGCCGGCATTACGACGTAGGTCGGCATAGGCCGGGTAATATCGCTCGTCACAATGGCGATCTTCTCGCCGGGCTTCACAATATCGCGCAGTCTGGGCGAGCCAATGGGGGCGTTTATCGCCCGTATGACCTCGGCTTCGCCCGTCAGTTCAATTTCAACCGGGTTGGGAGTGAGCACCTGCAAGAGGTTTTTATCGTCCACCTCTACCGTCTGTATGCCCGTTCCAAAGCCAAATTCAAGACGCATACTATCCTCCTTTTTACGTATATATCACGGCGTTTGGCCATACGCGGAAAGAGCGGGGCGAACTCCCCAATCCCTTCCCGAATATGGCGCAACGCCGTCGTCAGCTTATAAGAGCCATGCTTATGGGTTCGATATATGTAACCGCCATCAAAGCTATGAACAGCGCGACAAGGTAGGGAATGATCGCCTTGACGATCGTTTCAAACTTGAGGTTGGCTATATTGCAGGCGACGTAGAGACAGTTTCCGACGGGAGGCGTTACCATGCCGATGCCCATGTTCACTATGAACACTATACCCACGAGGTACGGGCTTATGCCAACGCTCGTCATGACGGGCAGAAGTATCGGCGTAAGAAGCGCTATGGCCGCTGATGATTGCAGGAAGCAGCCCGCGATGAGGACTATTATGTTGAATATGAACAGCATCACGTATTTGTTGGTCGTAAGCGACAACAGTCCGTTTGAAATCATCTGCGGGATCTGCTCGCGTGTAAGCACATAGCAAAATGTCTGTACGCACGCCATTATGAGCATTATGACCGCGGCGGATACCGCCGAATCGAATACGACTTTCGGCACGTCCTTTATCTTCAGGTCGCGATATACGAAAAGTCCGACAAGCAAGCCGTAAACCGCCGAAACCGCGCCGGCTTCCGTGGGAGTGAAGATGCCGGAGTAAATGCCGCCGAGTATGAGAACGGGCATGAACAGCGCCCAAATGCTTTCGAGCAGCGTCTTAAAGAACAGCTTCGGCGTGACCTTGATCTTGATCTTCGGAACCTTATTCTTCTTGGCGTATGTATAGGCAACGATCATCATGCAAAGGCCCATCAGTATTCCGGGGCCGACGCCGCACAGGAAAAGGGTGCTTATCGAGGTTCCGGCCAGTACGCTGTAGGTGACCATCGGAATGCTCGGAGGTATAACCTGTCCGACCGTTCCGGCCGCGGCGACCGTCGCGCCGGTGAAAGCCTTATCGTATCCGTTTTCCTCCATCTCGTCTACCATTATGCCGCCGATAGCCGCCGTCGTCGCGGGGCAGGAGCCTGAAATCGCGGCGAATATCATCGAGGAACCTATGGAAACCATCGCCAGTCCGCCGGTGAAGCGGCTGAAAAAGAGGTTGACGAATTTTATGAGCCTCTTTGATATGCCTCCGTTGCACATCAGATTGCCCGCCAGAATGAAAAAGGGGATCGCCATCAGGGGGAATGAGTTTATTCCGTTGAACATCGTCTGAGCCGCGACGATGAGCGGCACCTTGAGTCCTACGAGAATCGCGAGTATAGCCGAGGTTCCAAGGCTTACAGCTATGGGAACGCCTATGCACATAAGGGCGAAAAAGCTGAAAAAGAGAACGAAGGTCGTGCTCATGCTTTTACTTCCTCCTTTTTCTTTTGAAATACCTTAAGGGCAAGCAATATATACCACAGCGCCATAAACAGCGAGCCGATTATCATAGACAGATATACGAACGTTATAGGTATCTCCAGAGCGGGAGAGGTCTGCATGGCAAGCCTTGGCCAGTAGGCGCAGGTATTGTACAGGACGATGATGAAAAACGCCGCCGTTATCAGATACGCGAGGCTCTTAACGCCTTTGCCCAAAACCCCCGGCAGCGCCTTTTGCAAAGCTTCGACGCCGATGTGTTTGTTCTGACGCGCTCCGACGTAGCCGCCTATAAACGTCATCCAGATAAACAGGTATTTCGCGATCTCCTCCGACCACGCGAGGGGATTAGTAAATACGTAGCGGAACACGACCTGTATGAATATTAAAATCGTCATTCCGCCCAATATGATCGTAGACATCCATTTAAACACGGGATCGAACTTTACCAGGATCGATTCGAATTTTTCAAGCATATGTCAAACCACCTTTCATAACCTCTGATAATGGCGGATTTGCCGTATAGCGACGCTAAGTCGCGCCTCTCATGAATAAAACGCCGCCTCGACGAAATCAAAGCGATTTGCATTATCAGGAATTTGATGATTTATAAGGTTGCGGGGGCCGCCACAAGGCGGCAGCCCCCGTATGAGTGCACTGCGGGTTTTATTTGGCTTCCTGTATCATTGTTATCAGATCTCCGAACCTGTCGGCGAACGCCTCGTATACCGGCTGGCAGGCTTCCTGGAAGGGGGTCATGTCCTCTACTATGTTTACGGCTACGCCGGTATCTATGATGGTCTGCATATTGGTCTCGTCAAGCGCCAGGGAAACTTCGCGCTGATAATCTCCGGCTTCCTTGCCCGCGCGCAGCAGGGCTTCCTGCTCTTCGGGCGTGAACGAGTTGAAGCGGTCGAGGTTCATAACGAGCGGCTCGGCGGTGTAGATATGCTTGGTTATCGAATAGTAGGGGCATATTTCGGTATACTTGTTCTTCAGGTTGTTGTTGTCGGGGTTCTCCTGGGCGTCAACGGTTCCGAGCTGCAAAGCCGAGAAAACTTCGGATACCGCCATGGGGGTAGGCACGGCGCCGAGCGTTTCAAAGGTTACGAGGAATACGGTGCTTTCGGGGGTGCGTATCTTCAGTCCCTTGAGGTCGTCGGGCTTCTCGATGGCGCCTTTTGTGCTCGTGATGTTTCTGAAGCCGTTGTCCCACCAGCCGAGAACCTTGAACCCCTTTTCCTCGGCAAGCTCGTTGAGCTTTGCGCCGACTTCGCCGTCCAGAACCTTGAAGGCCTCTTCCTTGGTGGAGAACAGGAACGGAAGGTCAAGCACACCGACTTCGGGAACGAAGTTGGAGAAGGACATGGTGGATTCAAGCGCTATGTCGAGGGTGTACATCTGCACAAACTCGATGGCCTTCGCGCCCGACGCTATCTGAGAAGCCGGGAAAACGTCCACGGTGAGGGAGCCACCGGTGTATTCTTCCACCAGTTCCGCGAATTTGAGCGCGCCGTCGTGATAGGGATGGTCGGTCGCTCCGACGTGGTTGAGTGACAGGGCCTGCGCGAACGCGTAAGCCGGGAGCATGACGATCATAACGATCATAACAATGGATAGAATTCTCTTCATGGGGTATACCTCTCTTTCATTCTGTTCAATATCTGAGCGCGGATACGCCGCGCCGGGTTACTTAATAAACTTTACAACGTCGCAAATGCGTTCAATCTGTTCGTTCTTGCGCTTGTTGAACTTGATCTTGTTCTCCTCGAAAAGGTTTCCTCCGTGGGTATCGATAGAGACTATCAGGGGTCCAAATTCCTTGATCCTGCAAAGCCAGAGCGTCTCGGGCATGCCGAGATCCATCCACTCGGCGCGCTCAATCTGTTCGACCTGCGTCGCCGCCAGAACCGCGCATCCCGCCGGGAACACGCAGTGAATAGCCTTGTACTCGCGGCAGCCTTCCATCGTCCCCTCGGCCATGCCGCCCTTTCCGACTATTACCTTAACTCCCGTCTGCCTTATGAATTCCTTCTCGAATTTCTCCATGCGCATACTGGTCGTGGGGCCTATGGAGACCATCTCGTAGTTTCCGTCGTCGAGCTTGCGGACTATAGGCCCCGCGTGGAATATTGCCCCTCCCCTTATATCGACGGGAAGTTCGCGCCCATACTCGATAAGCCTTCTGTGCGCTACGTCGCGGCAGGTGACTATGTGTCCGTTTAAATAGATGACGTCGCCTATGCGAATATCCTTAAGGTCAGCGTCCGATACGGGTGTGGTCAGTATCTTTTTCACAGTACCGCCTCCTTATGGGAAATTATCTCATAGCTCAGGTCTGACTTGAAGATAATATGTCCTCGCCTGTGCGACCAGCAGCCCGTGTTGACCGCGACGCCTATGGTTGAAGGATGCCTGGCGGCGTTTTCTATGTGAACGCCCAGAACCGACGCGGAGCCGGACAGTCCCTGCGGGCCAAGTCCGATGGCGTTGATTCCGCGCTCCAGTTCCTCTTCCATCATGGCGGCCCTGGGATTCGGGTTGTGTGTTCCGAGCGGCCTCATGAGCGCCCTCTTGGACAGTATGGCCGCCTGCTCGACAGACGTCGCCACTCCGACTCCCACCAACAGCGGAGGACACGCGTTAAGGCCGTAGGACGTCATTTGATCCAGAACGAATTGCGTGACGCCCTCGTATCCCGCGCCCGGCATAAGCACCATCGCCTTGCCCGGAAGAGTGCAGCCGCCGCCGGCCATGTAGATGTTGAGATCGAGCTCGTCGCTGTTCGGAACTATCTGCCAGTCGATGCAGGGGACGCGATAGCCGACGTTGCAGCCGGTATTCTTTTCGTCGAACGTCTCGACCGCGTTGTGGCGAAGCGGGGCGCGCTTTGTCGCGTCCAAAACCGCGTTTGTGAATATGTTCTCCAATTCGTCTATCAGCGGGAAGTGAGCGCCTACGCGAGGGAAAAACTGTATGACGCCCGTATCCTGACAGCAGGGGCGATTAAGCTTCTGCGCCAACTCCTGATTGCGGAACATCGTGTCGTACACAAGGGTAGCCATGGGATCCGTCTCCGCGACGGCCATGTCGGACAGCTTTTCGCAAACATCGTCGGGAAGAACCTTGCCAAAGTACGCTATAAACTTGGCGATGGTTTCGGTCATAGTCTGCGCCTGAGTCAATATGTCCATAATTTCACACCCTCCTCTTTCGTTAATAATGAAACGGTTGCCATGCGCGACGAGCGATAATTCGCCAGACCGCTCGTCGCTTATCGGCCGACTTTTCACCTGCATTATAATAATTATCAGTCGATATGACAAGAATCAATTTCTGTCACTCAATTCAATAACAGGTGAATACATACAAAATGAACCAACTAAATATAGAAAAAATAACTAATATTTTCATGATGAAAATAATGAATGCTGCAAAAAAAGATGCTTCCATTCCTTCGTGAACCTTTACTTATAACTATGAGGGAACTTGATTTTACGCTGACAATACTGTATAATTCCACATGGAGACATTCTATATATTATGTTGAAAACGGCGGTGAAAGTTTGAAGCTTAGCGAACGCTTTTCGGTACGGCACAAGGGGCACCTGTACAGGGGCGTAGTTTTGGCCGTCGCGTTTGGAATGACCGCTTTGTTGATCTGCTTATTTATGCTGTATCAAAATATGCAATATACTCACGAACAGGAAGAACAATCGGTATACGACAACTTTCAGGTTCGCACGAACGAACTGATAAAGTTGCTTAAGCGTACCGGGGGAATGCATTTTTCGTTGGAAACCGCCGCTTTTCAAACCATACCTTTTTTTACGACGGCTAACTACGACGAAATAGCCTATCAGATCATCGACACATCGGGAATGGATAACCCCGGACTCGGAGACGTAAACCCATTTTTAAGCGACGGAAAGATGCACGCTATTGTAAAGCTGCTTCAAACGCTGGTTCAATCAAATTACGACTATGATACTTTGCTGCTGTACTCGCCCGCCAGCGATTTTTGCGTCGGAGTGTCTCAAAACGGCCTTTCAATTCATACTGCTCACGGCGCAAGCGAAATCTCAAGCGCCCTGTCTTTGAGTGAAGATGACTTAAACGACCTTCTTGAACGGGACAACGCGGCCTTTATAATAGATAATAAGACGCTTAACATACACGACAAGCTGATTTTTTCCATGCACCTGAATAACGGACTTACGGCGATACTCGGCGTAACGGATTACGCGATGGACAGTTCCATACTAAGCCCTGGTTACGGTTCGTTCTACATGATGGCGGGCATAGCGCTGATGTGCGACGGCGGAGATGGTATATACTGGCTTGACCAGAAAAAATGGTATGTCCGCGGCGATGAATTTCTGGGCATGGGCGATGCAGACTGGTCGCAATACCCCGATGTATTCACTATGGATTATCAGGATAAAACCTATACCGTTATGCAGCAATCGCTCGGGATGTTCTCGCTGAGATGCGTGGCGGTATTTGAACGCAAGGACGTCATGATCATGAATACGGGCGTGTTTATGCTCTTCCTTGTCATATCCGGCATGTGGCTTATCATATTCGTGGCCAGCAGCATTCTGTTCTTCAGGGAATGGTATAAACCCGCCCGCTCGATCGCGGATAGGATTTCTCAAACCATACCCGTGGAAAGCAACTGTATCGACGTCTATGAGCAGATTTCGCAGTCTATACAAAAGCTTTTCAATACAATGGATCTCAACAGCGCCATTATGTCGCGTCAGGAAAAGCAGCTTTGCAACAGCTGCGTACTGCGGCTTATCATAAACGGAGTTGACGGCGTTTCGCCCGAAGACGTAGAGCGTTACGATATAGCATCGATGGCGGACAGATTCGCGGTCGGCATTGTATGCCCCCTCAGACAGACCCACTGGAATACGCAGGGCGGAGACGACAGGGAAACCGCGTATTATGATACCGTAGTGGTTCTGTCCGTTCAGGAGCTTATGCAAAAGCAACTGGAAAGGGCGGACGTTCACTTTTACATGCATCATAATGAATTGATACTGCTCATCTGTCTGCAAGGACTTGACGAGGCCGAAATAAAGGCGCTGCTTGCCGCGTGCGCTATACAAATATCGACACAGCTTCAACTTACCGTGAGCATACATGTCAGCGGCGTTTTCTCCGGTGTCGAAAGCCTTCATTTGGCTTACAGGAGCGCGCGCATCAGCACCGCGATCACGCCGCCGGAAATCAGTCCTCTCGCGCCCAATACCACTCAACGCCTTACCTACAACCGTATTTCCAGCGAAATGCGCATGGCCAATCAAATCTACGTCGCCGATTACGATGGCGCGTTTCAAATATTCCGCGACATAGTCGATGAAATCTACGCCAGTGAACCACGCCCGGGCATACGTACATCCCTGTTGTCCGGACTTACCGGAAGAACCTATTGCCTCATAATAGAAGCCGACGCCAAAAACAGGGAAATACTCGACAACACCCTGTTGCTGGCGCACTCTGTAGACATAGTTAAAAAGGAAGATCTGCTCACATTGTGGCAATCGGCGTTCCTCTTTCTGCGGGGAGTGGATTCTAAAGGACGCGAGTACTCGCCCGAGTTCAAGGAAATACTTTCATATATGCAGACGCATTTTCGGGACGAAAACATGTCGCTGTCATTGCTTGCTTCGGAGTTTTCGATAGGCGTCGCTACGGTGTCCAGGGAGTTTAAGAAGAACACGGGCGTAGGTTTTCTCGATTGCCTGCATAGAATGCGCGTGGCCGCTGCCAAAGAGGAAATCCAATCGACAAGCGATCCAATAAAGGACATAGCCATTCGCGTAGGCTACGAAAACGCGCTGACAATGACCCGCGCCTTTAAAAAATACGAAGGCGTCACTCCCAGCGCGTTTAGAAATGAAAGGCAGCAGGGTGCATCATTAACGGGCGCCGATTAACGATGGGTGAACGCCATGTAGCGGGAAATGAGTCCCATCTGACATGTTAAATATATGAGATTGCGCGTTTTGTGAGCAAAAATTAACGTCATTTCCTGATTTTTCTATTGCGTTTTTGAGAGAATATCTGATATAATCAGTCTGTTGCGCGTATGGAAGTATGCGCATTGGCGAATGCCGGTTCGTTCGTCCCGCAGGGGGCGAGTATGCCATGGGCGGTACGCCTCAAATCCGCCCACAGGGATGAAGCGAGAGATTGCGCTTATTGCGGTAACTCTCGTGGACCAGTCCGACAATCGGGCGACGAGGCTCATGCCGCGTCGACGAGATTCCCCGGGAAATCGGGGAAAGTATGCAATAAACCAGAACACGCCCGGCAGCGTGTGCATGAGTTTCTCGCTGGATAGCGAGTGGTTTGTAAGAAAATGAGGAGGATAACCAATGGCAAATCAGAAGATCCGCATTAAGCTCAAGGCTTACGAGCACGCAGTCATTGATCAGAGCGCGGCGCGTATCGTGGAGACGGCCAAGCGCACGGGTTCCAGGGTATCCGGACCCATACCGCTTCCGACCGATAAGGAGATAGTCACGATACTTCGTTCCCCTCACAAGCATAAGGACTCGCGCGAGCAGTTCGAAATGCGTACCCACAAGCGTTTGATTGACATTCTCAATCCGACGCCTAAGACTGTGGATGCTTTGACAAAGCTTGATCTTCCCGCCGGCGTCGAGATCGAGATCAAGGTGTAACTTTGGAGGTGTTAGGGATGAAAAAGGCGATTCTCGGTAAAAAAATCGGCATGACCCAGATTTTCCTCAGCGATGGAAGACTGGTGCCGGTTACCGTCATCGAAGCCGGTCCTTGCCCTGTGGTTCAGGTCAAGACTGTAGCTCACGACGGTTACGAAGCGGTTCAGGTCGGTTTCGGTGAGCTCGCTGAAAATCGGGCGAAGAAACTGAAGAACAAACCCGAGCTAGGCCATTTCGCGAAGGCAAACGTAGCGGCAACGCGTTTTCTCAGGGAATTGAGGCTTGACGACAGCGCCGCGTTCAACGTAGGCGACGCCATCAAGTGCGACGTCTTCGCCGAGGGCGACAAGGTTGACGTTTCGGGTATCTCGAAGGGACATGGTTTCACGGGCGTCATTCAGCGCTGGAATCAGCACACCGGCCCCATGAAGCACGGTTCCAAATACCACAGGGGCGTAGGCTCCATGTCGGCCAACTCCGATCCTTCGCGCGTGTTTAAAAACAAGCACATGCCGGGACAGTATGGTAACGAAAAGGTCACCATTCAAAACCTCGAGGTCATAAGGGTAGACGCGGATCGCAATCTCATTATGATCAAGGGTGCGGTTCCCGGAGCCAAGGGCGCTTTGGTTGTGGTAAGAAACTCGGTCAAGGCGAAATAGCGTCGGAAGGAGGAAAAAGAAATGCCTAAAGTAGCAATGGTTAATATGAAAGGCTCTCCCGTAGGCGAAATAGAGCTTAGCGAAGAAACCTTCGGCCAGCCGATACATACGGCGGCCATGCATCTAGTCGTTCGCCAGCAGCTCAACGCCAAGAGGCAGGGCACTCAGTCCGCGAAGACCCGCACGGAAGTCAGGGGCGGCGGACGTAAGATATATCGTCAAAAGGGCACGGGCAACGCAAGGCACCATTCCCGCAGAGCGCCTCAGTTCACCCACGGCGGCGTGGTATTCGCCCCGAAGCCCCGCGACTATGGCTTCAGCATCCCCCGCAAGGTAAAAAGGCTTGCCATGCTTTCGGCGCTGTCAAGCAAGGTCATCGATAACGACATTATCGTCCTCGACAAGCTCTCGCTCGAGCAGCCGAAGACAAAGCTGATAGCTACGATGCTCAAGGATCTGGGCGTCGAGAAGAAGGCCCTTCTCGTAATCCCCGGAAAAGACGAGACCATCACGAGAGCCACGGGCAATATACAGGGACTCAAAACTTCCTACGTAGGCACGCTCAACGTGCTCGACATCCTCAAATACGATAAGTTCATCGTCACTCAGGAAGCCGTGAGATTGGTCGAGGAGGTATATAACTGATGAAAAGCCCTTATGACATCATCCTCCGCCCGGTGCTCACCGAGCAAAGCTACGACAATATGAACGATAAGAAATATACGTTCGAAGTCGCGGTTGACGCCGGAAAGACCGAGATCAAGAAGGCGGTCGAGGAAATATTCTCAGTCGAGGTCGAAAAGGTCAATACCATGCGCATCCTCGGCAAGATCAAGCGCCAGGGAAGAACGAGCGGACGCCGCCCCGAGCGCAAAAAAGCGATAGTAAAGCTGACCGCGACTTCAAAGGGCATTGAGTTCTTTGAGGGCATGGCGCAGTAAAAGGAGGCAATTAGCATGGCAATTCGAGTGTACAAGCCGACCTCGCCCGCGCGGCGCTTTATGTCGGTTCTATCGTTCGATGAGATCACCAAAAAAGAGCCGGAGCGCTCGCTGACTACCGACCTGCGCCACAAGGCGGGCCGCAATAAGTCAGGCAAGATAACCGTTCGTCATCAGGGCGGCGGCGCTCGCCGTAAGTACCGCATAATCGACTTCAAGCGCAATAAGGACGCCATCCCCGCGAAGGTCGCGGCTATAGAGTACGATCCCAACCGCACTTGCAACATAGCTCTGCTGGTCTACGCCGACGGCGAAAAGCGCTACATACTCGCCCCCGTCGACCTCAAGGTAGGAGACAGCGTAATGTCCGGAGAAGGCGCCGATATAAAGCCCGGCAACTGCCTTCACATAAAGGATATACCGCTTGGAACCCTCATTCACAACGTAGAGATTAAGCCCGGACACGGCGGACAGATGGTAAGAAGCGCCGGCGTCGCGGCTCAGCTCATCGCCAAGGAAGGCAATATGGCTCAGGTCAGGCTCCCCTCGGGCGAGGTGAGAAAGGTTCCCATGACCGCCAAGGCGACGATCGGCCAGGTCGGAAATACCGATCACATGAACGTTCGCATTGGAAAAGCCGGTCGTTCCCGTCACATGGGCATAAGGCCCACCGTCCGCGGCGTCGTCATGAACCCCTGCGACCACCCGCACGGCGGCGGCGAGGGCAAGTCCCCCGTAGGTATGCCCGCTCCCATGTCCCCCTGGGGCAAGAAGACGCAGGGCGTTAAGACACGCAAGCACCGCAAGTATTCCGATAAGATGATCGTGAAGAAAGCCGGCAAGAAGTAAAGGAAGGAGGCTGCTTTCGTAAATGAGCAGATCAGTTAAGAAGGGACCGTTCATACAGCCTGTGCTGTTGAAGCGAGTCAAGGCCATGAACGCCAGCGGCGAAAAGAAGGTTATCAAAACGTGGTCGCGCGCTTCGACCATCTTTCCGGACTTCGTAGGCCACACGGTCGCCGTGCATGACGGACGCAAGCATGTGCCGGTATACGTAACCGAGGATATGGTTGGACACAAGTTCGGTGAATTCGCCCCCACCCGCACGTTCCGGGGACACGCCGGAGAAAAAGCGTCTTCCCGCTCGTAAAGGGAAAGGAGGAAAGATTATGGCAACAAGAGTAAGGGAAAAGGCAGCAAAGCGCCAGGCCAACGCCGACAAAAGGCCACACGCCATTGCTCGCAACATAAGGATTTCGCCGCGCAAGGTGAAGATAGTCATCGACCTTATTCGCGGAAAGCAAGTCGATCAGGCGCAGGCAATATTGATGTATACGCCCAAATCCGCCGCGCCGGTAGTCGAAAAGCTCCTTAAATCGGCTATCGCCAATGCCGAGAACAACCTGAACCTCGACCGCGAGAGTCTCTACGTCGCCGAGGTATACGCAAATCAAGGCCCCACGCTCAAGCGCTATTGGGCGCGCTCCCACGGCAGGGCCGACATGATTTTGAAAAGAACCAGCAATATTACGATAGTGCTGGATCAGAAGCAATAACGGCGCGTAGTTAGCGAGATAACAGGAGGGAATGGAATGGGTCAGAAGGTTAATCCCCACGGCGCGCGCGTAGGTGTCATCCTCGACTGGAGCACCAAGTGGTACGCTGGGAAAAAGGATTTCTCCAACAACCTGATCGAGGATTACAAACTGCGCCAGATGCTGAAGGAAAAGCTTAATTTGGCGGGAGTGTCTCATATAGATATTGAGCGCACCGCGGGAAAGGTTTCCGTAAGCGTCTTCACCGCCAAGCCCGGCATCGTCATCGGCAAGGGCGGACAGGGTGTCGAACTCCTCAAGAAGGAAATAGAGGCTTTACAGGTAAGCAGGCAAACCTGAATATACTT
>JAUNBY010000490.1 GCA_030526935.1 Clostridia bacterium | reverse complement strand
TCGCCCGCTGTCGGCCTCATGCCGCGCAGCAGGCATACGGGCGGGCGCGCAATGCACGCCCCTACGCAAACCTTGCTTATGTCGCGCGGGCTACGCGACAACGAACCCGCAGGGGCGCGCATTGCGCTCCCGCCCGCCCGTAATCAGCGGGTTTGCGGCCGAGCGTCGGTTTAACCATTCCCCCCGCGCAAACCCCCCAAACCCACAAACAAAGCCGGGTTCCACCCGTAAAAAATCGAGGGAGATAGAATGCAAAGCATAATAAGCCAGTTATTCTCAGGCGTCGCGTACATGGCCACGGTCGAGGGACTGAAAACGCTCGTGATGTTCGTCATAGCGGGAATATTGATATACCTCGCGATAAAGAAGGACTACGAACCGACGCTGCTGCTTCCGATAGGCTTCGGGGCGCTGTTGGCGAATCTGCCTCCGGTGCTCGAGTCGTTGTCGCCGGCGGTTCTGGGAACCGCCGAAGAGCCGGGATTTCTGACCATACTTTTCAACACAGGAATCGCGACGGAGCTTTTTCCGATACTGATATTCATCGCCGTAGGAGCGATGATCGACTTCTCGCCGCTTATCAAAGACCCCAGCATGATATTCTTCGGCGCCGCCGCTCAGTTTGGAATATTCGCGACGTTTCTCGTATCGCTCGTGCTCGTTGGCCCGGTGTTCGGCGTGACCGACCAGTCGCTCATAATGAAGATTTCCGCCGCCATAGGAATTATCGGCGCGGCTGACGGGCCGACGACGCTTTACGTCGCAAATCACTTCAAGCTCGTCGATTACATAGCCCCCATATCGGTAGCCGCCTATTCCTACATGGCGCTTGTGCCCATAATCCAGCCTCCCGTGATAAAGCTGCTGACCACCAAGGAAGAACGCATGATAAAGATGGCCTCGCGCGACAGCCGCGCCCCCAAATTCATACTTATACTCTTCCCGATTATCATAACCGCCATAGCGGGCATAATCGTCCCCATGTCCGCTCCGCTCGTCGGAAGCCTTATGTTCGGCAACCTCATCCGCGAGTGCGGGGTGCTCGAAAGGCTCAGCAAATCCGCGCAAAACGAGCTGGCCAATCTGGTCACGATTCTGCTTGGAATCACCATCGGCTCGACGATGGTCGCCGATAAGTTCCTTCGCGTGGATACGCTCCTGATTATGGGAATGGGCCTTTTCGCGTTCATCTTCGACACCGCCGGCGGCGTGCTTTTCGCCAAGCTCATCAACCTCTTCCGCAAGGAAAAGATCAACCCCATGATAGGCGCGGCGGGCATATCGGCCTTCCCCATGAGTTCGCGCGTCATCCAGAAAATGGCTAAGGAGGCCGACCCGTATAACTTCATTCTCATGCAGGCCGTCAGCGCCAACGTATCCGGCCAACTGGGTTCGATTGTCGCCGGTTCCATGCTCATAACGCTTGTGACGATGCTCAGCGTCGGTTAGGAGGTTTATATGACACTTTTCGCAAGAGGACTCATCTGCGCCGTCTGCGGCCTTCTCGGAACGTTCCTGGTTCTGATTCTCGTCTACCTCACGATCGCGATTCTCAAATCGTTTAATAAGGAAAAACAGTAGATACCGTCTTACCGGCAAGCCCAGCCTTGCCGGTAATTTTTATATCCGCGTTTCTATGAGCCTTTCCATATCGTCAAGCGCGTTTTCGAACCGGCGCCGGCGCGCGTTCTGATTGCGCAAGGCCAGTTGCCATATGTCGCGGCTCCAATCCGGGCGCGCGGCGTAAAATCCGGCGGGCGCGTCCAAACAGCCCTTTTTGTATTTGTTGATATACGCTTCAAAGCGCCCTTTCACGCGTTCGACCGCGTCCCCGGCGGCGCGGCAGGGCATGTCCGCGTTGTCAAGCGCTATGCGGGCCGCCGCGCGGGATATCGAGAAAATCCGCGCGACTTCGCTCACCCCGCGCAACCCAAGTGCCTTAAGCACGGGACGGGGACACAGAAATTCCGCCGCGAACGCGTTGGCCTCGTATTCGCTGCGCGCGTCGTCCGCCTCGTGGCCGAGAGCTATGTGACCAAGCTCGTGCGCCAGTGAAAATCGGCCGCGCGCGTCCATGTCGCGCGTGAGTATCATTATCGAGGCGTCGTCCGCCTCGCCGCGCCTTATCATAAACGCGTCGTTCGCCGCGATGTGATAGAATTCCGCCGCGCCGATTCCGATCGCCTCTATCGCCTGCCCGTAGGTCA
>JAUNBY010000489.1 GCA_030526935.1 Clostridia bacterium | reverse complement strand
AAGGCGTTTTCAGTTACGACCAGGATGTCGTCTCAAGTTCCAACGTCTATAACGTCGATTGGATGTATGGCAATTCCTACGATGAGGAACGCATGTCCAAAGTGCAGCTCGGCATAAAGCCCGATCCCGCCAACGATGGGGTTTACGAGAGCTGGCAAATCACCGTAACGGGCGAAGTGGAAAACGAAATGACGTTTACTCTGTCGGATATAATCGAAAACGGCCCCAAGGTCACGAAAATATCCAAGTCTCAGTGTACGATAAATCCCAACGGCGGGCCTCTTATCGCAAACGTTCAGATAACGGGGGTTCCGCTTTCGTACCTGCTGAATCAGGCCAGTATAAAAGACACGGCGACCATGATGTGCGTGGGAGCTACGGGATTTGGCAAAAACCATTACACGCAGCAGGTTCTTTCACAGGTAAACCTCGACGAGTGCTATCTCGTTTACGAGATCAACGGAGAACCCATTCCCTATGAATGGGGATATCCCGTGATGTCGTGGTATGAAGGGCGCTTTGCGAACGAAAACGTGAAGGGCATAGGCGAGATCATCGTTACGACCGACGACCCCAACGAATTTACCTATAATCGAAGCCGTCACAACAACGAAGGCATCGAAACCGTAAGCCCCAACCTCGCCATATGCAATTTCGTCGACGGACAGATAATTTCAGCCAACGACCCGTATACATTCGAGGGATATGCCGACGCCTTTGACCACCGAATATCCGCCGTGGAGTTTTCCTTTGATAACGGCGCTACGTGGACGACCTATGAGACGCCCGACACGACGACAGACCGCTGGGTATACTGGTATTTCGAGTGGACGCCTCCCGCATCCGGTTCCTACGTAATAAGCGCGCGGGCTGTTGACGAGTTCGGCAAGCCCTGTTATCGCATAATACAGAAGCTTGTCAATGTGCAGTAAACGGAAAAGGAGCGATTAGCATGAAAAACAATCTGAAAAAGACTTTGACGGGCGTCACCTCCGCCGCAATGCTCCTGTCGGGTTCCGCGTGTCAGGCGGTCGAATCTGCGCAAGTTACCGAGCAAACCGACCTGTTTTCAGCAGCGCAGGACGCAACCATCTCGTATAAAGCCGTAGCCAACGTTCAGGGTGAGTTTTCATTCAATCAGGACGAGCTTACGCCGTCCGACGAGGCGTTCAACATCTTTGGCACGGCAATGACGGGTCTGTGCGCCAAGCCCGCGTTTGTACTTGAAAACAGCAAGGAGGATTATTTCGTCAACGTCGGCGGAAAGATAAAAAAATCCTATTCGGTCAACCTCACACAAATGCAGCCACGCGAGCGCGTTATGCTCTGCGCCTGCGCGACAGGCCCCGCGGTCGCCAATATAAAGGCTACGGGCGTGTCCGTCGAGGATATTTTACAACTCGCTGACATTGAAGACGACGTAAACGCCATATCATTCATAGGTTCCGACGGCTACGAAAGAAAGCTGCCCTTATCCTATGTGCTGGAGAAAAAGGCGCTGATAGCGTACAGGGTAAATGACGAATCCATACCTATGGGTACGCAGCTATATATCCCGGAGACCGTCGCGCGATACTTTACCCGCGACATAGTCGATATAGAACTTGGCTGCGAGGATGACCTGCCCGGTATAGACAGCCGCGACGAGGAACTGAAAGCTCAGATAGCGCTTCGCAATTTCGTCGAGGGTTCAATATTTGCGCCGGGTTCGCATATCACGTTTGAAGGATACGCCGACGATTGCGGCGATCCCATAGCGGCAGTCGAATTCTCAATGGACGGCGGACAGACATGGAATACTTGCGAAACTCCGGGCGCGACAGCCGACCGTTGGGTGTATTGGCGCTTTGCCACGACAATAGGCGAGGAAGGCGTTTATCAGATAACCGCGCGTGCGCGAACTGCGTCGGGAAACGTCTCCCCTCTCGCGGCAACCGCGACATTTGAGGTCAGCGGCCAATCTCCGTCCGGGACGGCGAGTATTTAGTAGTTCCCATGTTGCTGCGCAATGGCTGTATTGGCGCGGCAATCAACTCTAAAAAGAGCGTTGCGCGGAAAACGCAACGCTCTTTATGTATATCTCAACCTTCGCAGCGCAAAAATCAGCGGATAAAGATGCAAAATAACGAATAAAAGGTGGCGCAAAACCAACCGACAATCTGAAACAAGCGTTTATCGAAATGCTGAACGACATGATAGAGAACAGGG
>JAUNBY010000488.1 GCA_030526935.1 Clostridia bacterium | reverse complement strand
ACGGCCTACGCGGTCAGGCGGGATTATCAGACCGACTATCCCAAGCCCAACTGGTCGGAGCAAGATCCTTCGGTGATAATGCGCGCGCTGATCGACGGGGTAAAGGAGCTTCTTACGCAGGTCAGGCCCTCCGATATAGCCTGCATAGGGCTTTCGGGAACCATGAACGGGTTGATTGCCGTAGACAACGGCGCGAGCGCGCTGTATCCCAATATCATCCATTCCGACTCCCGCGCCTGGCGCGAGGTCAATATAATCCGCGAGCACATCTCCCCCGAGGATTTCTACCGGCTCACCGGCAATCGCCTCGACCATCACTTTACTTTACCCAAGATACTGTGGATGCGCCAAAACCGCCCCGACATATATAAAAAAGCGCGCTGGTGGCTCAACACCAAGGACTATATCTACGCGCACCTGACCGGGAACGTCGGTTTTACCGACTATTCCGACGCGTCGTTGACGATCGCCATGGACATCATGAAAAAACGCTGGTCGGAGGATCTGCTCAAATCGCTGGGACTCGACGTCGCGAAGATGCCGCAGATCCGCAAGGGGAGCGACGTTTCGGGGCGCGTCACCAAAAACATCGCAGAAATGACGGGGCTGTTGGAGGGAACGCCCGTGGCCATGGGCGGCGGCGACGGCGCCTGTGCCGCGAGGGGCGCGGGACTCTGGGCTCCGGGCGGGGGCTATTGTTGCATAGGTTCGAGCGCCTGGGTAAGCCAGCTTACCGACGAGCCGCTTCTCGACAGCCAGATGCGCATTTTTAATTACCTTGACATGGACGGCGAGGTCAACCACACCCTGGGCGTCATACAGACCGGCGCGGCGGCCTACGACTGGGCGGCGGAAAACCTGCTCTCGGGCGGCGATGACGGAGGGACGGACTATTCAAAAATCGAGAACATGGCTAGGCAGATAGCTCCGGGAGCCGAGGGAGTGATGTTTTTGCCGACGCTCATGGGAGAACGCACGCCCTATTGGGACGCGAACACGAGGGGATGTCTCACAGGCTTTACGCTTTATCACGACCAGAGGCACGTCGCCCGCGCGGTATACGAGGGCGTGGCGTTCGCGCTTAACAACGTCGTAGAGATAATGGCGGAGTGCTCAAAGCCCATAAATTCAATGATGCTGATAGGCGGCGGTTCACGTTCCGGACTGTGGCCGGATATGCTGGCAAGCGTGTTTGGAATACCCACGCGCGTACACATGTCTCCCGGCGAGGCTACGAGTCTTGGAGCCGCCATAACCGCGGGCGTCGGCGCGGGTCTTTTCGAAAGCTACGAAAAGGCCGCCCAGATAGTCCGCGAGCGCTCGAACCACCCGGTAAACGAGTTGGCGCACGAACAGTATAAAAAGGCGTTTGACGTTTATAAGCGCATATACTCGCGCATGAAGCCCCTATTCGATCAGATGGCGGAGATGTCCGGCACATGAAGCGCTCCATAGACACGCCCTTGGGGTATCTGGAACGGCTTAAACCCTTGTATGTAAGCCTTTTTCGCATGGCTCACGCCATAGTCGGAAATCTGGAGCTTGCCGAATACGTGTTTAAAAGCGCCATTGTCGAGGCGTTTTTAAGGCGCGGCGAATGGCGCGACAGGATGGGCTTTCAGGACGGCCTCACGCACACGGTAAGGGCCGTGGCGCTGGTCGAACTGAAGGCCATGCGCCAGGCGGGTTCCTTCGACGAGGACTGGGAGTTGCCGCTCGCGGACGGCGAAGGGCAGGCGGACGGCCTGTATGCTAAAATTATAGACGAGTCGGATATGATAAAGCGCATGGCCATGCTTTATTACGGCTGCGACCTGACGCCAAGGCAACTCGGTATGGTCATGAACATGCGCCCGTCCGACGCTTTACGGCGAATGAACAGGCTTCAATCGCGGCTGTTGAGGTCGTCGCGCGGCGTGGCTCGCGGCCAGATGGAAATGCTCATAGAAAAGAAGATGATGGAACTGCTCGCGCGCCCGGGCGACGACGTTCCCGAGATGGGCGCGGTGTTTCGCTCCTTCGAGCGCGACGTAGACGGCGCGCAAAAGCCACGCGCATCAGCCGGACGCGTGGTCGCGACGGTGATAAAGGCCGTCGGCGCGGTTGTCCTCGCGCTGGCTTTCTGGCTGCTCGCCGCGCTTATAGAGCCGTCCAACGGAACCGTTCCGGTTGCCTCGCCGGTTCCCGTGGCGGAGGATCAGTGGGCGCAGGG
>JAUNBY010000487.1 GCA_030526935.1 Clostridia bacterium | reverse complement strand
TAATCCTCCACATCCCCGCCGGAGGGGCCGGGAATACCCGTCAAATCGTCGTAATTGGGTATCGTGGCTATCTCAATCTCCCTTTCTTCACCGATCTGCATGGAGGCAGAATTGTTAATGACGTTGATCTTGACGCCTAAAGCCTTCTCGACCGCCCTTTCAGCCCTGTCCGCCGCTACCGCGCCTATGCACACAAGCGTCAGGCATAATGCGAGTATGGTTATGATGGTCCATGTCTTCTTCATAATAAGCGTCCCCCTTCATATGTTGTTTTATATCAAATGCAGGCGTCTGTGAGACCGCGCGCCATCATTTAAATCGTTGAGAACTTCCGCCTTTGAGCGCGATGGACAGAATAAGCGCGAAAAGCGGGGTCGTTATGGGTTGAGCGATGTTGAAAAAAGCCTGCGCCGCGTATGACAGCGCCGCGAGACCCAAGGGGCGCACATACGCACATTGGCTCCGCAACAGGCATTTGACGCCGCTTATGACGAATGCGCAATAGGCGGACAGCCCCAGAATGCCATTTGTAAGAAGATAGTTTATGTATTCGTTGTGGGAGGCGTCTATAGTCTTTTTCATGGGAGCTATGACACCTGAAGCAATAGCGTCGTCAAACGCGTAAACGACGGTATCTGAACCAAAGCCAAACAGCTTTTGAGCCATGGGCGCTTCGGCGAATATCTCAAAAGAGCGCCGCCATATGCGCATACGTCCCGACCCCCACGCGTTGTTTATTCGAAAATACCTGCCTATTCCGCTGAGCGTTATTTGCGGATTGAGCGTCATATATACAGTAAAGGCCGCGACCGATACCGCCGCGAGCGCCAGAATTATGCAGATGGTTTTCCTGGCGTTTGCGAGTATACGGCTATCGTCAGTAACGCGCTTTTCAATGAGTCCTATCCAGGCGCAAAGCGCGAACGTTGATATTATAAACGCTATGGCGAGCGCGTTCCCCTTAAGGAGAAACTGCGCTATTGAACCCGCGCCCCTTAACGGCTCTACATAGCATAAAAGCATCGCAACGCGCGTTGTATATCCCGCCGCAAAAAACATGGCCGACAGCGCAAGGCATTTGCGAAAATTGTCCTTATTCCTGAAAGCCGTCGGGATAAGCGCGACGGCGCACACGGATAGACCCACAAAGCCCGAATCGATTCTCGCGAAAAACATCGCCATGACGCTTATAAAAAACGACGCGGCTGAGAATACGCCTTTGACAGTAAAGCGGCTGTCGTCGCTCGAAATATATACGCCCGCGGACAATGGAACAATGAGGCATAAAAAAGCGCTAAAAAAGTTGCGGTTACCTATAGTTGAAATAAACGCGTTTGATAATTGCTGATCGAGCAAATCGTAAAACCCAAGTAAGTCCACGCCCATCCGGTTTATTACGCCCAACAGCGCGCACAGGCTCCCGGAGACGATTAACGATATTGTTAAGACGCGCGCAAGTTTGAGTTGTCCATCGCGCTGATTTTGAATCGAAGCAGCCGTTATAAACGACATTATACAAAGTGCAAGCACGAAGACCAGTCCGCAAAACCTCCCGTCCTGTCCCACAAGCGCCGCGCGCGAATAGGGGCTTATCAGGCAGGATATCACGCTTAACGCCGCAAAAGCCGCCATCGACGCCGAACGAAGGTCCATGTCAAATCTCAGCCGTATATTTGCGCGCCTGTCCGCGATAAAACCCGCACAGACAGCCAGCGCGCCCAATATGGTCAGCGCGATGAAAACGTAGAATTTGCATCGATTTATATCAAAATAATAGTCATGATAGACCAGGGGATGAACCAGCGCGATAACGGCGACGTAAATCATGCCCGCATATGCCATGCACGACTTTACGCCTTCAGAGACGTTTGAACCACGCTTTGCGTCCTTCATCTGCGCCATCCCTCCGCGATTTGATTATGACTCGATCATCGTGAGTGTTTGTGACAAATAACGGCGGAAAACCGTTAAATAAAAATAATTATAAACCATCGTTCACCATCTGTCAATCACCAATATTCATATCAGCTCAACCTTTGTGGTGCAAAAGTGCAAAAGTTTTTATTCACCCTTGTTTTACAGGACACCCTCTCCAGAGGGCGGGTGAGGTGCGTAATTTCACGGGATACGCCTTAACGAACCCCGTAGGGGCGTCTGCCCTCTCCTTTGGAGGCCGCAGGCCGCGCGAAGCGCCGGGTGCCCGCGAAGCGGGCGGGTGAGGTT
>JAUNBY010000047.1 GCA_030526935.1 Clostridia bacterium | reverse complement strand
CCAGTGACAGGGAAAACTGTATATTTTGCTTTCTACTTAGCCCCCCTGTTTGGCCGCCTGGAAATCCAGAAAATCTTCCGGGGTGTTCAAATTCATCAGCATTTTTTGTATATCCCATGGAGAAAGCTCCGCTTTGTCTACGCGGCGTACCCGAACTCGGCTAAAAAGCGCCCGGAAGGACAGTTCGTCCCGTTCCAGACAATCTTTCACCGCCGAAAGGCAGGTTCGCCTGTACAGCCCAAACAGCGGCTCCACGCGCCCGTTTTCGTGCTCAATTACGCAGGCGTCATGCTCGCCCATGAGTTCCCGCATTCTAAAAACGACATCCGGCGCCCCGTTAGGCATATCCGTCGCCGTTAAAAAAACGAGTTCTTCCGAAGAGTCGCAAAAGGCTGAATAAAGCCCGTTCAGCGGCCCCTTGCCGGGATAGCGGTCGATATACTCCGGATAAACTCCGTGCACGAAGCGCCCGGGTCGGTCAACCGAAAGCGCCACCGGTCCCAACGATAGGTACCGTTGCGCCAAAACCAACGCCATAGGCTTCCCGTCGACTTCCAACAGCGCTTTGTCCCTGCCCATGCGGCGGCTCTGTCCGCCGGCTAAAATAATCGTAAGCATACCGCCCGCCTCCCAAAACCTCTCGCCCCGCGTATCGCCGTTTGCCCTTCTTTACATTGGTTTCGTTTTGCTCTGAGCCTTAATCGATCTGTTGAGAAGCATCTCCAGCGTCAGCGCCGCCATTCCAAACAGAATCAGCATGACAAAGGTGCTTATAAAGGAGCCGTTCGCCTTTTGCTGCAACGCGCTTGACAGAACCGGCCCCAGTATGGAAGCGGGCACAAGGCAGAAATTGGCGATGCTGAAGTTTATCGCATAATGCCTGGCTCCCCACAGCACCCTGACCGTGCTTGTCGTCAGGGTGGCCGAGCCTCCATAGCTCAAACCAACGAGAGGAAGCCCTATATACATCAGGAAGGTTTGACCCGTTTTAGCCGAGAGTATCAGGACGATTCCGGCGATTGCCAGCAGTGCGGAATCCAGCACAAACGAAAGCTTTCTCCCAAACCGGTCAAACAGCAAACCGAAGAACACGCCTCCGCAGCCGTTAAACAGCGAAACAATCAGACCCATCGTGGCATAGGCCCCCAACGCGGTCGCGATTTGAGCCGCGCTGTTGACGACCAGAAGTCCGCCGGAAGCGACGATCATCGACCAGAAGAAAAACAGCCAAAACATCGGGGCTTTCAGCATCTGCACAGGAGAAAACTCGTTAAGCGGCTGCGCCACAGGCTTGCGCTTCGCCAGAGCTTTGCTTTCCGATTCATTTCTCAAGGCGTCGGACATGCCCTTGCCCGGCTTTTTAAGTATAAGCGCGCATACTGTCAAAACAAGCGCCACGGCGCATGCCACAATGCGAAAAACCGTCAATATGCCATAAACGCCTATGAGCCTGTCGATAACTCCCCCGAACGCCAGCGCGCCGGAGCCAAGGCCAAGAAGCATCACGCCGGAAGCCAGGCCGGGCTTGTCGGGAAACCAGTCCACAAGCGCGCTAAGTGTGCCATTAAATCCCCAGCCCACCCCAAATCCGCATAACACGCCGTAAAAACAGTACAGCAAGACGAGGCTTCCCCCCGGACGCGCCGGGTTTAGCCCCATGGATACGCCGAAATAGCCGACGAACAAAAATAGCGCATTGAGAAGATAAATCGTCCGGCTCGAAATACGATCATATAGCTTTCCGACGGCGCTGTTGCCAACGCAGAACATTATCATCATAATCGTAAAGGTGATGGATATCTGCGGAAGGGTCCAGGAATCAAACATGGCGGACAGAGAGACCCTGAATACAGACCAGACGTATATTATCCCCAGAAACTGCATCATTATGGTTGCCACCAGAAGATACGCCCAACGTGTTGCTTGCTTCATTGTTACTCTCCAGTTTGCAAATCGTTATTGATGAATTTTCGCGCGGACGAATAGCCGCCGTGTCGTGGAACCGGCTATCGACACGGCGGCTTGCGCGTCCTAAACGGTTTTCTTTCGAAGCCCCAGACGTGCGATCAGTTCGCTGCACGCCTTGCCGCTGCCGCTGGCGATATATTCCTCCTCGGTTACGCAAGTCAGCGCGCCAAAGGAGCAGGCCCGCACGCAAGCAGGCTCAAGGCCGGCCTTGACCCGCTCGTTGCAGCCGTCGCATTTCACCATCTTCCCATCGCTCGCGCGGTAGCGGGGCGCGCCGAAAGGACAGGCCATGGCGCAGCTCTTGCAGCCGATGCACAGGCTGTTGTCATAAACCGTGAACCCGGTTTCCGAATCCTTGCGCAGGCAGCCGGTTGGACAGGCGGCGATGCAGGGGGCGTCCACGCAGTGCATACAGGCGGTGGAAAGATAGGCGCAATAGGTACTGCCGTCCGCCAGTTCGATTTCGCGGTCAAACGTCTTTCGGTAGCAGGCTTCCCCCGCCTCAACCCGTATGTCGTTCTGATCGATGCAGCCGATCATGCAGGCGGAGCAGGCACAGCAGTTGTCCTCGTCAAATACAAATATGTGCTTCATTGTCGTTTGGACTCCTAACATTTGCAGATATTGCAGCGCGTTCCCTTGTAGCCCGGATATCCGGAGTAAGGGTCAAGGTGGTCGAGGCCTATCAACAGATTGACGTTGGCCTGCGTATAACCGTGGAGCATTTGGAGCGTTCCCGCCTTGATTTTGCAGGTGAGCGCCACCTGCGCGCGGATTTCGCCGTGCGGGTTGTAGATGCGAACGCTGTCCCCTTCGCGAATGCCAAGGCGGGCGGCGTCCTGTTTGTTCATCTCGCAGAAGGCGGACGGGCGCAAACTGCGGTGCCACGGCGAATCGTGCAGCTGGGAATGCAGCGCGTACGAGGTGCGAACGCCGGTGCAGAGGTTGAAGGGATACTTTTCACGGGTTTCAGGATCATTCTGATCAGACAGCTCATCCGTGTAGTCGGGAAGCGGGTTCAGTCCGTAACGCGGATCGCAGTTGGCGATGATGGTCGAATAGAATTCGAATTTGCCCGTCGGAGTCCTGATCCCCCCTTGCAGATATTCGCCGGGCTTTTCATCCCTGGCCGAAGGTACGCGCAGGGGAAGATCGCTCGCCTTTAAATCGGCAACGGTCAGGCCGCAGCCTTCGATAATCCAGTCCATGCACGCCTCATGTCCCGCTTTAAGCAGATCGTCGTCCAGATTCATGGCGCGTGCCAGTTCGCAAAGTATATCCGCGTCGGACTTCGACTCGTACATAGGCTGTATGACGGGATTCGTATAGCAAAGATATCCGCCGCCGTAAGCCTTTAATTCGCCGCGCTCCAGAGAACTGCAGGCGGGGAGGACGATGTCCGCGTATTTGGCGGTCTGCGTCATAAACAGGTCAACATCCACAAAGAAATCCAGCTTCTTCAGGTTTTCAAGCAACCTGTCCGTCTCCGGGAACATCTTCGCGTTCATGCCCATGGCGAATATCGCCTTTATCGGATAAGGCTTTTCGTCCTCCAACTGCTGTGTCAGCATGATGCTTTGAAACTCGGAGGTCATCATGTCCCACAGCGGAAAACGCGTTTCGCCAATTCGAGGCTGACCCTTCGGGCGTCTGAACTCGCTGAACTCCCTCTCCCGCGTCCTGAAGCCCGCGGACTTGTGGCCGTAAGTCGGGGCATGCGGAATATTGCCGCCGGGGCGGTCAAAGTTTCCGGTCAGCCCGGACAGGCAGAACACGGCGCGATGGGCTTGGAAGCCGTTTACGTGATGAACCAGCGCGCAAGCGGAGTAGTTGGTGCAGGCCGGGCCGTTCGTCGCATAAAGGCGCGTAGCCTCGAGTATGTCGTCCGGGTTAAGCCCGGTAATTTTGCTTACGCGCTCCAGCGTGTACGTATAGGCTAAAGCGCGGTACTCCTCAAAGCCATATGTATACCTTTGGATGAAATCCATATCCGCCCAGCCGTTCTCGATGATTATCCGAGCCATGCCAAGCGCCAGCGCGCCGTCCGTGCCGGGATTGATATGCAGAAAAATATCCGCCAGATTCTTTGCCGCGGGCGTATAGCGCGCGTCGATTATTATAACCTTTCCTCCCCGTTCCTTCAGCTCGCGCACAGCCTTGACAGAAAGGTGGTTGGAGTAATAGCCACTGAAATTCCAGCCCAGGAATGTATTTGCGTGCGCCAGATCGGGCGCGCCGCCGGTTCCGGCCGTGATGATGTTGGCGATAACCATCGCCATGCTGCACGCGCTGTCGTCCGTACCGTAGTTAACGCTGCCAAAGGCATAGGCAAAGCGCTGATAGAGCGGCCGGTACCACTTGCTGTATCCGCTGTAAAAGGCCACGGAGTGTGGAGAACAGGTTTCTTTCACGGCGTTTAATTTTTCCGCGATGACGCGATACGCCTCATCCCAGCTGATCGGCTCAAACAGACCCTCCCCGCGCTCGCCCGTGCGACGAAGCGGCGTGCGAACGCGATCCTGGCGGTAGATATAGCTGCGAAGGCCGGCGCCTTTTGTGCACAGGCAGCCATGGTTCAGGGGATGCTCGAGCGTTCCCTCAACCCGGATAATCTCCCCGTCGCGCACGTAGCAATCCACGCCGCAGTGGTTGGAGGGGCTGCAGATAGAGCAGATGGAGCGCTTGATTTCGATGCCGGTATCTTTGCCCGGAAGCTTGGCTTTGCTTCTTCTCTCGAGATCAGTCAATGGATATTCCTCCCATAAATTTGATGAAGCTGTCCGGAATTCCCTTGTCCCGCATAAGGCAAAAGGCTCTCGCGTCAAAGCCGGCCGAACCGCCTCCAAAGGCGCGAATCATGGCGTGCTTCACGATGCCGGCGCTATCGATCGCGCTTATAAGATTGACGCAGCGAATCTTGCCGCCGCCCTTTACCGCGCGGATATAAATCCGGGAATCTTCATACTCATATATCTCGTCTTCCGGCATACAGGTTTTTATATCGCCGATGCTGACGAAGTCGCGCCCCATGTAGTGCGCCAGATTGAGCACTATGTCGCTTGCGCATACCGCCGGTATGCCGACGATGTTTGCGCCGGCGGTCGCGCCCTGGCGCTGAGCGTTCATCCACACGCCTATGTTTCTGCGCTCGCCGGATTGCAGTTCCGGCGCTTCGCAACAATCTCCCGCGGCATAAATGCCCGGCACGCTGGTGCGCATTCGCTCGTCAACCAGGATTCCCCTGTTCACGGCCAGCCCCGCCTCCCGCGCGAGAGCCGTATTGGGTCGCACGCCTATGCACACGGCAATGGCGTCCGCGACGAAACGGTCTTCGCCCTTCATCACGGCGGCCAGGCGGCCGTCCTTATCCCGCTCTATGCGCGAGAGCATTTGCCCAAACGAAAGCGCTACGCCGCTCCCCTCCAAATCCGCCTGTATGCGCCGGGCGGTTTTCTCGAAGGTCGCAATGGGAAAAATTCTGTCGGCGCCGTCGACCAGAGTGCACGCAACACCGAACGCGTCAAAATCTTCGACGACCTTTATGCCGACCCAGGAAGCCCCGATTACGAGTCCGGAACGGATGTTCCCCGCGGCCAGAGCCTCCTTCAGCCGCATCGCGTCTTTGTATGTCCGCATGGTAAAAACGCCCGGAAGTTGCGCGCCCGGAATAGGCGGGACGAAAGCCGAGGCGCCCGTGCTCAGCACAATGCCGTCGTAAGCCGCCTCGGAGCCATCCGCCAGCCCAAGGATTCTGCGCCCGGCGTCAAGGCTTTTCACGGTCGTATCCGGGTGCGGACAAAGGCGAAGCCTTTGCGCGATTTCGTCCAGCTGTCCAAAGGGAAACATGCCGTTATAATCGATGTCCGCTTTTGCGTAGTAAGTTGTAAGCATGGGATTGTACGGCCCGACGCCGGTGTCGTTATACACGTCGATAAACGCTTCCGGGTCATACTCTCTGGCGGCTTTGGCGGCGCAATACCCTGCGCCGCCAAAGCCAACGATGGCTATTCGCTTCATAAATCTAAATCTCTCCCGCGTAAAACAATCCGGATTGAAAAGCGCCGAGGCACAAAGGCGCTTAATCTCCACGCAGCTTCGCCGCGATCAGGCGAGGCTTTGGCTCTTTTTATAGTTCTTGTCGAAGAACATGCTGATGGTTTGAGCGGAAGGGCCATGCGTGATGAGCGACACGACAAAGAACAAGGCCAGAGAAACTATCGTCGCGGGCACGAACGCGTGGATGATGCTGTTCAGGCCAAGGAAGTACCAGACGGCGCAAACGACCGTGCCGCTGATGACCGAGACGATGCAGCCCGCTTTAGTGGCCTTTTTCCAATAAAGGCCCAGGAACAGGGGGCCGGTAAAGGCCGCGCCGGTAGCCGCGCCCGCCAGAGCGCCTATCTCCCAGACCAGGTCGAAGGGCGCAAAGCTAAAGAACATTATCACAATAACGGTCACGATTGTAAGCACTCGAGAGATGCTGTTCGCCTTCTTCTCGGGCAGAACCTCGCCGCGCTTTTTGAGTATGCCTTCCTGATAGATGTCGCGCATTATCGTGCCGGAAGCGGACATTCCCAGCGCGCCCAGCGTAGAGAGGCCGGCGGCTATACAGGCCACAAGGAACATGGCTGAAACGAAATTGCCTCCGTACTGCGCCGCGATCGTCGGAGCAATCAGGTCGGTGTTGCTCAGGTACGCGTCGCCAAACAGGTAGCGTCCGGCAATGCCGAAGATGGAGTTGTTAATAAGAAAGAGGAACATGAAGACGCTGCTGGTGATGATGACCGTGCCCATGGTGCGGACGTCTTTAAGGCTCATGTATTTGGTCACAAGCGACGGCTGGCCGAAGGTCATGAGCGGCCATACCAGCGAGTAGCTCAGGAACTGGAACCAGGTGAGCGGACCGGGCATCGTCATGTGATCGGGCAATTGCGCCTGAACCGTGACGTTCATATTGGCGAAGCCGCCGCAGGCGCGGATGCAGAAGAAGCTCATGAGCAGCACGCCAAAGAGCATGAGGAATCCCTGCAGCATATCGATCCATGCCATGCCCCAGTAGCCGCTGGTCACCATATAGAATATCGCGGCGATGGTTATGAGTATGACGCCATAGGCATAGGGAATTCCCGTGATGGCAAAAAGGACGTCGCCCATGGCCTTCATACCGGCAATTCCGTAGGGGATTGTAAATATGACAATAACGATGCTGCTGAGTATACGCAGCGTGTTCGACTCAAAGCGCGCCTGCAAAAAGCTCGGGAGCGACGAAGCGTTGCAGCGCTCGGACACGGCGCGCATCTTGAGCGCCATGAGCGCGAACACAAGAACGCTGCTGAACAGTATGGAAGCAAACACGTTCAGAGAGCTGTATCCCAAACCGTAGCGATATGTCATGGAAGAACCGCTGACGACGACTCCGGTGCCAAAATACGCGCAGCAGAATGATACGGCCGTTACAATAGGGCCGATCTGCCTGCCGCCCAGAAAGAAATCGATTTTTTTCTTTTGCGAGCGCCGCTTTAAAATAAAGCCCATGCTCATGATTACGGCCATGAATACAAAGATACTAATCAGACCCGACCAGTTGATCTCAGTCATTTTTGTTCCTCCTCCGTATTTTTACGGCGAATGCCGTCGTCTCGCGTTATTTGGACTTGCTGTCATCGTCCTGCGACTTGTTCCATGAAAAGTAGTACTCCGCCTTTTCCTTCCACCATTTGCTTCTGGTGAAAAGCAAAGTTATGACGACCATGCCGGGCCCGCCCATGAAATACATAAGTACCACCGGCCAGGATATTCCGTACAGACCCATAAATCATTCCTCCGTTCTTTAATTTCCACGGAAGCATGGTTATATACTCCGTCACTCATGCTTCCGGGAATACATGTAGCGTTCGTTATGATTTTGCCGACTGACTAATACAGGAACTTGCTCAATTCGTTGATATCCTCGCAATCCTCCAGCGACATAAGCGCTTCGAACGCCTGCTCTACCTTCTTTCCGGCATATGCGGGAATCATCTGCGTGCGGAATTGCTCAAAAGCGTCCTCACGCGTCAGCATGTTCCCGGGATGACCCAGGGGAAGCGCCTGTTCCTTTGTGAAACTGCGGCCGTCCTTTGTGTGAACCGTGACGGAAATGCCGTCGAATTCGCCCTTTTGGAAGTCCCTGAAGGCCTTGCTGAGGTCCAAAGGCTCGAGCACGCCGGGGCGAACCCTGGCCGCCAGCGCAAGCAGCTCGGGGTTATTTAATCGCGATCTTTCGTACCAGTCCCTGCCCGGCTCGTGATTCAACAGGTAAGCGGCATACATGAAAGGTACGCTGTACTGCGCGTGCACAAGGGAGGAATAGCCATCGGGATCGTAGTACATGCGGTTTTTCGGCGGCGGATCGATTACGATGGATTCGACCTGCTCGGCTTTAATGTCATTCTCCGTAACGACGGCCGCGAACGCGTCCATCGGAAGCTCTATCCACATGTTGGTGGGCCAGTGCTTGATGAGCGTTTCCATGATGAGCCACCATTTTCCAAGGTCCCTGGTATACCATTCCGGCCTCGGCTCCACGGTCATATGCGCATGATGGGAATAGGGATCGTCCAGTACATCCATGAAATTGCAAATGCCAAGGTCCGTAATCATCGCCGCCATCACGCCGTCCATGGCGCGGAATCCAAACTCGTTGTGATAGGCGTCCGACAGAGTAATGTGGTGAAGCCGGCCGGGGATGGAGCAGCATGTGGCGCCAAAGCCCATCGCCTGATTCATCTTCTCCGCGTCCAGATTGTAGAGCTTTGCCGCAGCCGCGACGGAACCCCAGATTTGCCAGGAGGTCAGCCCCCAGCCTCTGGCGCCCCAATAAGCCGGCGGCTGTACCACCATGGCGGCGCGCTGATAAATCTCGTAGCCGGCCACAACCGCGGTGATTACGTCCTTACCGCCGCGGCGCAGGCCCTCGCCGACCGCCCAGGCCGCGGGAACGACGCCCGAGGAGGGATGACCCGTCCAGGAACAGTCTTCCCAGTCCATAAGATCCGACAACATGCCGTTGGCAAACGCGGCGCCAGCCATGCTGATTTTGCTTCCGTCCGACCAAAGCGTGGCATTCAGTTCGCCGCCGCCCATGTTTTTTCCCATATTACAGGCATTGTCCGAAGCGGGAAGGCCCTTGGCGGAAACGGCGGCGCCGATGGTCAGCAGTATGATCATCTTGGCGCGCTCCACGACTTCCCTTGGAAGGTCCTCATACTTTAAACCCGACGCGAAGCTCGCCACCTGCTCCGTCACGTTTGTCGTGACCGCGTTTGACGCCAGCCGAAACTTGTTATTACCCAAACGAAAAGCACCTTCTTTCCTGTATTTTGTTTCCCGTCAGTTTTTCAGGAGTTGCGCTATGACGGAAACGTCGTCATATTGCTCAAGGTTCCAAAAAGCGTTCAAAATCTCATTCGCCTTTTCCGCCGCCAGCGCGTTGCGCGTCTGAAGGCGGAAGTTATTCTCAATATCCTGCCGGGAGAACATGTTTTGCGCGTGTCCGGGATAGTACCGCATGGACTTGGAGAACTCTCCGCCGTCGGTGGTGCGGATGGTAATCGTCGTCTCCGGGAACTCCCCGTTTTGGAAGTCCCTGAAAATTTGCGAAATGCTCACAGGTTCGTCGCAACCGGCGCGCACGCGGGCGGCCAGCGCCAGAATCCGGCTGTCCTTAAGCTTTTCTTCGTCAAACCACTGTTTCCCCGGAACCGGATCAAGAATCAGGGAGGCCAGCATGAACGGCAGACTGAACTGCGCCTGCGTCAGGGACTGGTAGCCTTCCGGGCAGACTTCCATGCATTGGGCTACTGGCGGGTTGACCGTTATCTCCTCCACCGTTTCGGCGGTGATGCCGTTATGCTCAAGCAGATCGCGTGTAATCTCCATTGCGTTTTGCATATAGATGTTGGCGGGCCAGCGCTTCAACAGCGTCCGCATAATCAGCCAGCTCTCGCCCAGATCCCTGGTATACCACTCCGGCCGGGACGATGAGGTCATGTGAAGCTCATACGACCATGGATCGTCAAAGCAATCCATATAGTTGTCGACGCCGGCCGCGGCGCTGAGTACGCTGAGGATTCCGTCCTTAGCCCGCAGTCCGTATTCATAATGACTTTCATCCGACATCGTGACCTGGTGCAGATTGCTGGGAATGGGACATGCGGTCGCGCCAAAGCCGAACGCCTGGTTTAACTGGTCGTTGTTAAGCTCCAGAAGCCTTGCCGCGGGAACCAGGGCCGCAAAGATCTGCCAGCAGATAATCCCCCAGCCGTTTGTAATATCCCAGTCTTTCGGAGGCTGAACCGCCATGGCGATGCGCTGATAACACTCATAGCCCAGGACAATGGATGTCAACAGCTCCTTGCCGCTTTTTTTCTTCGCTTCGGCTACAGCCAGAGCCGTCGGAATGACGCCGGCGGATGGGCGGCCGGTCCAGGAGCAGTCCTCCCAATTCATGATATCAGCGAGTATGCTGTTGGCAAGCGCCGCGCTTATCATGCTCGCCTCGCCGCCGTCCACCCACACAGTCGCCCGCGGATCTCCGTTTCCGGTCAGTTTGCCAAGGCGAATCGCCTTATCCGCGATGGGCATACCCTTTGCCGCGAGCGCGGCGCCAATTGTGTGAACGGCGATAATCTTCGCGCGCTCAATAACGTCGGGCGGAATGTCCTCATACTTCAGACCCGTGATAAATTGCGAGAGCGTCTGCGTGTAGTTAGTGGTAATCTCCGAAGCATTCTGTCGATAACTCATGGAAACCTCCTTATTTTTTGCTTCCTGTGGATAAATACCGGTTGATTTCGTCCGGCGCGGTCAGTCCGTCCATCCCGAGATCCCGCAGCTTCAGCCCCTCCGCCTCGTAGTCCACGCCATTTATGGTGGAGGCAATCAGCAGAAACGCTTTAGTCACCGGCGTCGCGACGCCGAGCGCTTTGCCCAGATCCACGAGTATGCTAAGCCCGTATAAGCCGTCCTCGCGGACGTAGCGATGCCGCATGGAATCAGGCCCCTTCAGCTTTCTGAAATCGTCCAGCTCCGGAAAACTGTCATACTGCACAATATCCCTCATCAGATCAACCGGGCTTACGCCATTATAGCCCAGCCTCTCAAAAATGGCGTCCCGTTCCGCAACGACGGCTTCCATGCACCGTATCACGCTATCGGACAGGCCGTCCAGGTAAAAGGCGAAGTCCGGATTGATGTCGATGCTTCGGGCGTTCAACACGCATCCCGGCAGATGTCCAACCACGTTGGGGGAGTTAAGCGCCGCCTGCAGCACGTTGGTCGTCGGCGCGCAGGCGAAATATGGCTCGACGGCCGGGAGCAGGCGTTCTGTGTCGCGACCGGGGAAGGCCGCCATTTTCTTGGATGAAAATCGGAACGCGATCAGCGCCTCGCCATCGCCGACCATGCGGGTGGAAAGGATATTCCCCTGCATTTCGCCGACGAGTATGCCATTTTCGTCGCCGAGGAGCCGTCTGGCGCGAATGGAGCCGAAGTTTCCCGCGGAGAACAGGAGCGTCTGCCCCTCGCGCAGAAGCGGACAGAGCTTTTTAAGCAACTCCTCGTGGCGCCAGGCGACCATGCAGACGAGGATTAACCCGGCGTCCTGAATCGCGCCGGCCAAATCGTCCGTGATCTCGTCTATAACCGCGTCGCCGTTGAGATCATGCCCTTCGACGCGAACAAACCCGCGCCGCTTAATTGCGTCAATATGCTCGTGCCAATACTCCTTCTGTTCATAAAGCGAAACGGAACAGCCGCGCAATTTCATCAGCGCGGCGGTGGCGCAGCCCGTTCCTCCGCCGCCCAGGACGGCAATTTTTTTCATTCTCCCATCACCAACCCTTTGTATTAATTTTTTCCGGCGGTGAATTGACATTTTCCACCGCAAAAGATATACTGGTACTAAGTGCTCGATGCGATGGCGCGCAATCGCGCTCGACGTTAAATTATGTTTTCTGATACATATTTTAATCGACAAGTTTGCAAAAATCAATGTACAATGATGTGCGAGTTGTCAAATAATTATCAGTTTCGCTAATCTGTACAACAAACCGGAAGGAGCGCCCACCATGAACAAGTCAGGCAAGGTCGATTTGCGGGAGCAAAAGACAAAAAAAGCTCTTCTGTCCGCGCTTTATACTATGCTTGAGAAAAAGCACTACTCCACCATCACCATCAGCGACCTGGTTCAGCTTGCCAACGTTTCCCGTGGCACCTTCTATTTTCATTATTGCGATATCAACGACTTTATAGCCAAAGTCGTCAACGAAGAGCTGGAAAATATACAGCGCGACATATACGCCGCCGTGAGAGAGCGCAGCTCCCCCGACGCGTCTGCCTTTGATCAGATGTTTTTGCGTATGCAGATTTACTATGAAAAGATTTTTGAACGCAGTCACTTTTACGACATTATGTACGGGCCCAACGTGTCGCCCCAGGCTGTGGAACTCATAAGGATAGCCGGGGTGGATCTTATGTACAACGACTATGTGCCGCTGCTCATGCGCGAGATGCATATTCCCGCGCTGCCGGAGGATGTGCGCAGCACTCTCAACCCGCTCAGCATCGCGGTCGAATATCTGGTTGCGGGGCAAACCTCCGTTACCAAAGCCTACATCACGCACAGGTTCAATTACCAGACGAAGGATCTGGCGTGGCAGATAAGCAATCTGACGTATTCAGTTCTAACAAGCAGCCTTAAAATAATGGCATCCCAGTGACATAAAACTTCGGTTCCCACAAGCGAGCGTCCGCTCTAACATAAAAAAGGGTTACAGTTCACCCTGTTTCTTCGGCTACGTACTGGTCACGTGCCTGCCGTTCGA
>JAUNBY010000486.1 GCA_030526935.1 Clostridia bacterium | reverse complement strand
CTTGGAGGTTTTTACCCGTGCCCGGACTTCCACCGGGGAGACTTGTGCCATGCCCAACACACCAAAACAAGGGATTTGCCTTCATGCCACGGCGCTGTGCCGAGCCTTGAAAGCAAATCCCTTCGTATATGTTTAGCGGCGCTTATGGCGAAAAAACTCTTACTGGGTATTCGTCGCGGACAAGTGCCATAATTCGGCATGGCGGATGAAAGCGCGGCCTTCACAGCAAATACTGATTCCGTAATTATTACTTTTCGGAAAGCACAGTGAGGACATTACGAGCGCGCCATCGTCAACGAAGATTTCAACGCTACACCGATCGATGAATATATGCAATTGAATACACCCGTTTTCCCCTGGAACGGAGGCGGTAGTCCACGGCTTTGCCTCATCGAGATTATTCTCGCGCATTTGATAACCGCAGCGACTGCGATCCACGGTAAGCGTCCGGTCGTGCGCAGCATATATTACGCTAAAGTATTCGTCCTCGGATTCCATTAAGCGCACTTGAACAGGGGAGCCATCTTCAGACGATAGAGCAACTGTCAGTTCTGCCGCGTCGGCGCCGGATTCGACAAGGCGCACGCGCGAGTTATGAACAGGCATTGCGTCAAATTGCCTGTGAACGGCGCGAAGCTTTTTCAGCTCGCAAAGAGGTTTTTGCAAAAGTCGGCCGTTTTTCATGTGTAACTCGCGTGGCAACGTCAATGTTCCCGCCCATCCATGGCCCAGATAATGAGTGGGTTCCTCTATGCCCCAAGTTCGCATCCAGCCGATCATGACGCGCTGTCCGTCAGGGCATAAAAGGCTTTGCGGAGCGTAAAAATCGAGTCCGTGGTCAATCGCTTCGGGAAAGGAACGGGCATTCATATCATCCATCACTACATAGACTACGGGGAAGCGATTAGGAAAGCGAAGACCGTCGGGAGAGATTTTTTCTATACAGAAACACAATACTTTGCATCCGTCAAGCTCATACAGGTCGGGGCATTCGATCATTGAGCAAGGTTGCTCAAACAGCGTATTCTCAAATGTCCAGTTTTCGAGATCTTTCGACGAGAATGATACGACCGCTCCGTCATTTCCCTTTCGACTGGCGACAAGCATACTGTATCCATCGGGCGTTTTGATAAGGCGAGGATCCCGAAAGTCGATCGAGGAATGGTTTGGAGGGAGCATATCAGGAGTGATGATCGGGTTTGCGGGGTGCTTTTTAAAATGTATGCCATCCCAACTGAGAGCCATGCACTGTTGCTGGCGCATATCGCCGCCGGTCAGTACGGCGCCTGTATAGGCAAGGTACATAAGCCCGTTCTTTGAAATGATCGTCCCGGAAAAACAGCCATAACTGTCAGCGGGAGTATCGGGCGCCAGGGCTACAGGCAGCATAGTCCAATGAAGCAGATTGTCGCTCGACCAATGCGCCCAGTGCATTGGCCCCCATACGGAGTCATAGGGATGAAACTGACAAAACAGATGATAACGTCCCTTGAAAAAGCAAAACCCATTCGGGTCGTTGATCCAGCCGACAGGGGCGCAAAGGTGGTAATAAGGCAGGTATCGCGGGTTGACCGCTCCGGAATTAAGGGCTATGTACTGGTCGGCCAGAGAGGTGGTGTATTTCATTGAACGATGCCTCCTTGATTAAGGTACAGGTCAACAGTTATTTTTCCCCGGGCTGTGATGGGAATTGAGCTGATTGAATGGCCGTTAGCCGTAATACGGTCAATATGCCCCCAGCCATGGGTATGGATATCTATGACCGCATCGGCATAGCGCAAGCTATAAATAGAAATATCTGAAAGCTTTTCTGGCACTCCGGGAGAAAAGCTAAGACCGCCCGCGCCGTATCTAATGCCAAATACTCCATAAAGGAACATCGACAAAAATCCGGCAGCGTGCCATGTCTGCGATGGCCAGCGCCATGTCAGGCCGCTTTGCGCGTCCAGCACTTCGTAGAAGGTTTTGTTCATTACGGCGTTTCTAACTTGCTGGGCGATAAGCGTAAACAGCGTTTCAAAATCCCCCAGCCGCGCTGCGGCCTGCGCAAAGCCCGTGTTGTATACCGGCCATATCGCGCCTGAGAAATGATTCCTATCCCTGCGGTACGGCATGAGAGAAATGCCGTAGGGCGTCATTGCCGTTTTTTTGAGGCTGGAGAGTATCATGGCACTTTGTCGTTCATCGGCGATGGAAAATTTATCCCAAAGCACACATTCTTGCCCGCATGTTT
>JAUNBY010000485.1 GCA_030526935.1 Clostridia bacterium | reverse complement strand
GGGCGTTTTGATCGCGTCGTTCGCTTCGTCTTTTACTTTGTCGGTCTTAGGGTCTTGTGACGGGGAAGGTTCGTCGGGGCGTCGCGCGATTGAATCCGAATCGTCGCCTTTCTCGATTCGCGCGGCGTCGGGCGCTTCAAAAGACCGCGTCGGAGCGTCGGTCTCGGACGTGTGCGTCATTGGCGGCTTACTCTCGCTCGATTCCGTTTGAACGGGCGTCTGAAAGGCGGGCGCATCGATGGCGGAGTCTTGCGACCCGAAGGTCGTTTCGACCGGCGTCGCGTTAATTCTTCTTCTATAGGGCCTCTTTGCGGGCGCGGAGAATGGTTCGGCGGCGTTTGAGGCGTCGGTCGTTCGCCTTCTGTATGGCCTTTTGGACGGAACAGGTATTGCGTCGTTATCATTGACGGGAGGCGCGGACGCGCTTGGGTCGTCCGATTTATTTATGGCATCCTCGGAATCGGCGGCGTCGTTTTTGCCGGGCATATCCTCGTTCGAGAAAAGCGAGGTTTGCCCGTATCCGAAGGGCGGATTGCGCAGCCGTCCGCGCCTGGCGGACGCGGAGCCGGCGGGCTTATTGGTTCCGTTTAAAAATGACAATATTGACTCGCGGGATACGTTCCCGTTTTCAACATTCTCGTTTATTGTTCTAATAATATCGGCTTTGGGCATATTGGTTTTGAGTCTGATACCGGCGCTTTTCGCCAGCGCGCGCAATTTTACGACGGTCTCGCTCTCAAGCTGATTAAAATCCAAGATTAACTCCCCCTTAAAAGGATAGGATTGCGTGGCATTATATGTCGCCATAAATGGGCTGCCTTATTGAACAAAGCATAAATGGATATATATATCTTATGCGTGAGTCCGGACAATTATTCTTAAGTATTAATATGCATAATTGGGCTCCTCTCGTATGAAAGGAGCCCCGGGCGGAATCAGTATTTACGCTTGCGAGCGGCTTCTGCCTTCTTCTTGCGCTTTACGCTGGGCTTTTCATAGTGCTCTCTTTTTCTCGCCTCGGCGAGAATGCCCGATTTTGCGGTTATACGCTTAAATCTTCTAAGAGCGCTCTCAAGGGATTCGTTATCCTTGACTCGTACCTCTGACATTTATGTTTCCCTCCCCTCGCGGATACTGGCAAAACAGCCATTGTAGCATGGGGCTCGCCATACGGGATATTATACCGCACGACACAGCCGTAAGTCAACACAAAAACCGTCATTTAACACTTTAAAATGTATTGACACGTACTATCCCAGGCGCTCGGAAAGCTGTTTGCCGCCTAAAACGTGTATATGGAAGTGATCTACCGATTGGCAAGCGTCGCTTCCACAATTGGTTACGACGCGAAAGCCCTTTTCCGACAAGCCTTCCTTTGCGGCCGCCATAGCCGCCGCCCTGAAAAGTTTGCCAATCAACTCGTCCCCCCGACCCGCGCACGCGCTTATGTCCTTCATGTGCTCTTTGGGCATGACGAGAAGATGACATGGCGCCTGGGGGTTGACGTCCCTTATGATCAACGCGCTTTCGTCTTCATATACCCTGTCGCCCGGAATCTCTCCGGCGATGATTTTGCAGAATATGCACTGATGGTTATCCAATTACTGCCAAACCTCCTTAAGAACTTCGCCAAAGAGTTCGTCCCCTTCAGCCGCCGTGATAAGGCAATTTTCCAGCGCCCCCCCGCGAGACTCAGCCGTCACCGGCACATAGCTTTTCGTATATCCCCTCGCCATGCCCATTCCAGTATCTGTCTCGAACAGCACGCTTTTCACTTTGCCTGTCAAACTATGGACGAAATCCGTCCTCATTTTGTTCCCTATAGTTATAAGTCTTTGACACCTGTCGCGCTTTATTTTTTCGTCGATCTGTCCGGGAAGCTTGTCCGCGACGGTTCCGGCGCGTCGCGAATAGGGGAATACGTGCAATTTTGCGAAGCCGACTTCCCTGACGAATTCTTCGGTTTCGATGGCTTCCTCGTCGGTTTCTCCTGGAAAACCGGCTATGACGTCCGTGGTCAGGGCGCAGTCTTCCCAGCCGTCCTGCAAGAGCCTCGCGGCGCGGAGATATTCCCCGGACGTATACCTTCGCCTCATTCGCTTTAGTACGCCATCGGATCCTGATTGAAGCGACAGATGAAACTGCTCGCACAATTTCTCCACGCCCTTCGCGCGGGACACCCATTCATCGGTGATAATCGCGGGTTCCAATGACCCTAAGCGTATCCTTTCGACGCCGT
>JAUNBY010000046.1:8943-13014 GCA_030526935.1 Clostridia bacterium | reverse complement strand
GTCCTGCGCGCGATGTATTTTACCGCCGCGCTTCTTGACTATGCGTCGATGTTAGTGTATACTTGTTTCAATAATTTATATCGGAGGCGGATGTGGCGCTTATCAGGATTGGGGTGTGCGTAGACACGGATATGATACTCGAGGCGGAACAGGCCGGGTATGATTATATCGAGGGCAACCTCTCGCAGATCGCCGTTCTTGACAAGAGGGCGTTTATGACGCAATACGCCATAGTGCGCGAGGCGGGCATAAGGGCGGAGGTCATGAACTGTATGCTTCCGCGCGAGCTTAACGTAGTGGGGCGCGGCGTAAACGCGTCCATGCTTCACGAGTACCTCGACTTCGCCTTTGAACGGGCGCGCATGCTCGGATGCGACATGTGCGTGTTCGCGAGTCCCGCCGTCAGGCAGGTGCCGGAGGGCTGGCCGATAGACGTGGCCTGGCGGCAGATGACGAATTTTCTCAGACTGGTCGAGCGCCATGCCGCCGCTTACGGGCTTATCGTGTCGATAGAGCCTGTTTGCCGCGACGAGTGCAATATTCTCAATACGCTCAGGGAAGCGGTGATGCTGTGTTCCATATTAAAGCTCGACCACATACGCGTCACCGCCAATATCTACCAGATGGAAAAGGAGCTTGAACCGATTGGCGAGCTTCCGCGCGCGGGAGAATTATTGTCTCACGTACATATCTGCTCGGGCGAGCGCGCTTATCCGGCGATGGAGGACATCGACAAGTGCAAGGCCGTCTTCCGCGCGCTCAACAGCGTTAACTACCGCCGGCGCGTAAGCGTAGAGGCGGGATATGATAATTTTAGAGAGGAAGCGACGAACGCTTTTGAAGTGTTGGACGTCGCCAGAAAGTCATCATGAATATAGTTATCGTCGGAGGCGGAAAGGTCGGCTATGCGCTCGCCGACGTCCTCGCAAGGGAAAATCACGACGTGACGATGATCGACAACGATCAGGAGGCCCTCGACCGCGCGTGCAATACGCTCGACATAATGGGCGTTTTCGGCAATGGCGCGAACGTTAAAACGCTCATTGAGGCGGGTGTCGATCATGCTGACATGCTCATATGCGTGACCGCCGAGGATGAAATTAATATGGTCTGCTCGCTGATGGCTAAAAAACTGGGCGCCAAATACGTCATCTCCCGCATACGCGACCCGGAATACACCGAAAGCCTCAATATACTGCAATCCGAAATGGGCATAGATATGGCCATAAATCCCGAAAGGGGAGCGGCGTTTGAAATATCGAGGCTTCTTCGCTATCCCTTCGCGGGCAGCATTGAGACCTTCGCGCACGGTCGCGTGGAGATGGTCGAGTTTCGCGTCGAGCAGTCGGATCGCATAGCGGGCGTTCCCATAATGTCTTTGCCGCTCAAACAGCCAAAGGTTCTCTATTGCGCCGTTGAGCGCGACGGGGCGGTCATCATCCCCGACGGTAAATTCGTAATGCGCGTAGGCGACAGGGTTCACGTCGCGGGCGAAATATCCGACGTCACGAATTATTTCAAAAAGCTCGGGCGGAATACCCATCACGCCAAATCCGCCCTTTTGATAGGCGGAGGCGATATTTCTTATTATCTCGCCCGGATAATGACCAACATGGATATGCACGTGATAGAGCTCAAGAGCGACAGGTGCAAGTACCTGTCCGAGGAGTTTCCAAATCTCACGGTGATAAACGGCGACGGTACGGATCAGGAATTGCTGATGCAGGAGAATATCTCGCAATTGGACGCGCTCGTTTGCATCACCGACCGCGACGAGGAAAACCTGCTCACCGGCCTTTTCGGGGTGAAGTGCGGGGTGGGCAAGGTCATAGTCAAGATAAACAGGCTCAACTACCTTGAACTCGTCTCCAATATGGGCATAGACAGCGTAATAAGCCCTAAATATTCGACCGCCAGCGCGATTTTGAGGCAGGTCAGGGCGCGCGCGCACTCGCGCGGTTCGTCCATAGAAAAGATACACCGCATAGTCTCCGCTCAGGCGGAGGTTCTCGAATTTACCGCAACCGAGGGAGCGAGCTACATCGGCGTGCCGCTATCGAAGCTTCATATAAACAAGGGCATTTTGGTAGGCGTAATCGTAAGAAACGAAAAAGTTATAATACCCTCCGGCTCCGATCACATCGAGCCGGGCGACACGGTCATGCTCGTGGCGATGGCTCGCGGCATCGCCGATCTGGAAGACGAGTTGCACACATAAGATTATGAATATTAAGCTTGTTTTGTCGATACTGGGAAAGGCCCTCCTGATAGAAGGTGCGCTTATGATTCCCTCGATGACAGTCTCCCTTATATACGCGGGGAGCGATTGGATGTTTCTCGCGCAGGCGGCGGTGCTCGTCTGCTGCGTCGGGTTTATATTGTCGCTGATAAAGCCCGCCGACGACAGCATCCGCCCTAGAGAGGGCTTTGTGTCGGTGGCGCTCATATGGGTGATGTTCTCGTTTTTCGGGGGGCTTCCTTTCTACTTCAGCGGCTATATTCCATCGATAACCGACTGTTTTTTCGAGACCGCCTCCGGCTTCACGACGACGGGAGCGACCATACTTTCAAATGTCGAGGCGCTGCCCAGGGGTCTTTTGTTCTGGCGAAGCTTCACGCACTGGGTAGGCGGAATGGGCGTGCTCGTCTTATCTTTGGCGCTTTTGCCGCATATGGGCGCGCGCGCGGTTCATCTTTTAAAGGCCGAGTCAACAGGCCCCGCGCCGGGAAAGCTCGTCCCGCGAATAGGGCAGTCCGCGAAGGTTCTTTATAAACTGTACGTCATGCTGTCCGTCATCGAGGCGGTTCTTTTGGTGATATGCGGATTGGACGTCTACGACGCGCTTATACATACCTTCGGCACCGCCGGAACCGGAGGTTTTTCAAATTATAATCTGAGCGTGGGACACTTCGACAACCCTGTGGTTGACGTCGTTATCGCGACGTTCATGCTGCTTTTTGGCGTAAACTTTTCGATGTACTTCCTTCTTATTAAAAAGAAATTCCGCGACATACTGGTGAACGAAGAGCTTAAGATATACTTTATTATAGTTATAGCGAGCGTCGCCGCCATATGCGCTAACACCCTGTCTCATATGGGAAATTTCTGGGAGGCGCTCAGGCACAGCTATTTCCAGGTGGCGTCCATAATTACTACGACGGGCTTTGCGACGCACAATTTCGACGTGTGGCCGCAGTTCAGCCGCGTCATTTTGGTGATTCTAATGGTAATCGGCTCCTGCGCCGGTTCAACCGGCGGAGGTATAAAGGTAATAAGATTCAATCTGCTGGCAAAGGCCGCGAAGCGCGAGATGAGGCGCGTAGCCCGTCCAAACAGCGTGAAAGTCGTAATAAACGAGAATCGCCCCGTCGACGAAGGCACGGTATCCCAGGTCGCGGTGTTCTTCTTCATGTACATACTCGTTATTATAATCGCGACGCTCATCGTGTCCGTCGATAATTTCGACTTTGAGACGAGCCTTACGGCGGCGGTCGCCACGGTTTCCAACATAGGTCCCGGACTTGGACTCATAGGCCCCATGGGTAACTACGCTCAGTTTTCGCCGCTTAGCAAATGGACGCTGTCGTTTTGCATGCTCGCAGGCAGATTGGAGCTTTATCCCATGCTTATGATATTTATGCCAAGCGTATGGAGGAGGCACTGATGATTTTTGCTCATCTGGCGGATCTGCATATAGGGCGCAGGTTTGGCGACTTCAGCATGTTCGACGATCAGGTATACGCATTGGACGCCATAATCGAATCTCTTCGCGACATTCGTCCCGACGCCGTTTTTATAGCGGGCGACGTATATGACAAGTCCTCTCCCAGCGAGGACGCGGTTAAACTGGCCGACGAGTTTATAACCAAGGCCGTCGAAATATGCCCTCACGTATTCCTCATAAGCGGCAATCACGATTCGCTGGCGAGGCTCTCGTTCGCAGGTCGCGTATTGTCGAGGGGAGGGCTTCACCTCCCGCGCGAATACGCGGGGCGGCTGGAAAGCGTGCAAATCGACGGAATTTCCATATGGCCCGTTTCCTATATACGTCCAAGGGAGGCCGCGAGATA
>JAUNBY010000046.1:5100-8843 GCA_030526935.1 Clostridia bacterium | reverse complement strand
GGCATTCCCCGCGAGCGGTCGATAATAATCGCCCATCAATTCGTCGCCGCGAACGGCGCTCAGGTCGAGCGCTGCGATTCGGAGATGGATCCTGTCGGGGGTCTTACAGCCGTCGATTCATCTGTATTCGACGGCTTTTTATACGTCGCCCTCGGACATCTGCATAAGCCGCAAAGGGTGGGAAGCGACAGTATGAGATACGCGGGTTCGCCCGTTAAATACTCGTTTTCAGAGGCTGGCCATAAAAAGAGCTTTGTAATGGGGGAGGTTTCTCCCGACGGGAGCGTCGCGACGAGGCTCGTCCCCATACCCTCCCTTCGGGACGCGAGGGTTATTCGCGGAAGGCTCGAGGATTTATTAAATCCCTCCGAAGGGGCGGACGACTATATTTCGGTAGCCCTGACCGACGAAATACTTCCCGTCTCACCCGCCGCGAGGCTGGCCGCTTCATACAGCCGCGTCGTAAGCATACTCTGGCAGCCTCCCTCGAAGACGGGCGCGGAGGACGGATATGGCGCGTATTCAGGCGATACCTCCGGCCTCGATCTTATAGGAGAATTTTTCTCCCGCCTGAACGGGCGCGACATGTCCGACAGGGAAAGAGATTACGTTGAAAGCCTGTGGCAATCGGTAAAGGAGGAGCGCCCGTGAAGCCCATGTATCTTACTATGTCGGCGTTCGGGTCTTATCAGAGGCAGACGAGTATAGACTTTACGCTTCTAGGCGACAGGGGGCTGTATCTCATCTCGGGGGATACAGGCTCTGGCAAGACCACCATTTTCGACGCCATAGCCTACGCGCTCTACGGAGAAGCCAGCGGAGACGGACGCGGCGAAAAGAGCTTCAGAAACGACCTGGCCGAAGATTGCGAAACGTGGGTCTCGCTCAAATTCGAACATCTGTCTGGCGTATATACGATAAGGCGTCAGCCCGAACAGTTAAGGCGAAAAAAGCGCGGCGACGGATATGTGAAAAGCCCCGCGCAGGCCTCCATGACGCTGGCCGATTCGAGCGTCATAGAGGGAGTGAGCCGCGTGGACGAGATGATAAGGCGGCTTCTTCGCATAGACCTTAAAAGGTTTAAAAACGTCATGATGATAGCGCAGGGTGATTTCGCGCGCCTTCTCACCGCAAATTCCGCCGACCGCGAGGAAATATTGAGCTTTATATTCGACACGGGCGCTTACGAGCTTTTTCAGGCGCAGGCGTCGGAGCGCGCGAAGACGATCAAATCAGTATACGAACAGTCGCGCGACAGGCTTATATGGCTCATACAGTCCGCCCGCCTGCCCGAACCACTGCCCGCCGACGCCTACAGAGCCGAAGAAATGGCTCTGATGATAGACGAGGCCGTCAGTATCGACAGACATGAGCTGGAAAAAATACGAACGGAACTGGTCGATATCGATAAAAACGCGGCCGCGCTCGACGAGCAGGTAAAAAAGGCCGAGGCGATCAACGCGCTGTTTGACGAGATTAACGCGCGCCTGAAGGAGCGGGAGCAATTGACGTCGCGCGAAAGCGAAATAGCGAATATGATTAAAACGCTCGAACTCGCCGAAGCCGCCCGCCTTGCGGCGCCTTATATGACCGCCCGCGACGAAGCCCTGCGCCAGTATCAGTCTGTTCAAAGCGCCCTTTCACAAAATACGCGCGATATAGACGAAACGAACCGCGAAATACCTGTATATAAAACGTCTCTGCAAGAAATGGAGGACGTTCGCGAACAATTTGAAAACGAGCTTCATCGCGCGAAGGCCATACTGTCTCAAATAGACAGCTACTCACAGATGACCCGAAATATTAAGCGCCGCGCCGCGCTCGCCAAAGACATAGAGGACATCGCCGGGTTGCTTAGAAAAACCGACGTCGAATCGAACGCGCTGGCTGAAGATAAAAAAAAGCTCGAGGACGAACAGGAACAATTGCGCGACGTCCCCGCCGGGCTTGAAAGGCTCATCGCCTCAGTTGAAGCCGACGGCAGGAAATCGCAGGCGCTGGAGAAGCTGTTGAGAGATATTGGCGAAATAGCCGGCAAAGAACGCGCCATCGTCCGCGCGAGGGCAAAACTCAATAAAGCGCGCGCTGACTGCGACGGGGTCAGGGAGCGCTACGCGTCTTCGTTTAACGCCTTTATAACGGCTCAGGCGGGGATTATCGCCGAGAGACTTTTGCCCGGCGAACCGTGCCCCGTATGCGGATCTCGCGAGCATCCCAATCCCGCCGCGGTTTCCCTCGACGCGCCCCGGGAGGACGACATGAGGGCGCTTCGCGCGTCGCTCGAAAAGGCGGAAGCGAAGTTGAGCCGTCTAAGCGAAGACATAGCCGGGGAATCCCGCGCGTATGACGAGGCTCAGGAGGCTTTGAAAGACTCGCTGTTTAGCGTCACCGGAGGGCATGACATATCCCTTGTCGCGCCCCTTAAACGCGCAACCGACGAAGCCATTCAAGCCGCGAACGACGAAATAGCAAAGCTTAACAAAAAACTCAAACGGCTTAAAGCCCTGCCGGGTGAAATATCGTTGAAGCGGGCGCAAATAGAAGCTATAGCTCAGAAAAAGTCCGAGCTTGAAAACAAATCAAGGCGATATGCCGAGGACGCGAGCAGACTGGACGGCGAAATAGCGGCGCAGTCGAGGTCTCTGGAATTCGCGAGTGAAGATGCGGCTGTAAGGGAAGCAAAAAAGTGTCAGGCCGCTTACAACGACTGGAAGGGCAAGCTGGATCTTCGAAAAAAGGCCCTCGAAGAGAAGCGGTCACGGCTGGACGGGTTGAAGGGCGTACAAAAAGCGCTGTCATCACAGCTCGAGGCTCAATTAGCCGCGCTCGAGGCGAGAAAGGGCGAGCTTTTATCGCAATTGTCTAAAAATGGCTTGCGCGACGAGGCGCAGTTCAACAGCGCCATTCGCGACGAAAGGTTTATATCAAAGACAAAAGCCGCCATCGAGGAATACCGCGTGAAATTGCATGCGAACGGCGAACGCGTGGAGGAATTGAGATTAAAAACCGAGGGGCTTGCCAGACGCGACCTGGAGCCGCTAAAGGCACAAGGGCTGGAATTAAAGCGGCGTATGGATGAATTGCAGCAAAGCGCGGCTGATCTGGCGCACAAATCTCGCGAAAACGCGGCTTTGGCGGTTAAGATTCGCGAGGAAAACGCCGCGTTCTCGCGGCTTAGCGAGGATTACGCGCTCGCCAGGAGCATAAGCGATACTGTGAACGGCGTCGGAGGCGCGGAAAAACTCTCTCTCGTAAGATATGTTCAAAGCCGGCTTTTCGACATAGTTCTCGTAAAGGCCAATCAGCGGTTCGAAGGCATGACCGGCGGTCGATTCGCGCTTAAGCGCGCCCAGTCCCCCGTAGACAGGCGCCAAAAGACCGGACTTGATTTAAACGTCGTGGACAATTACATCGGAAGTATTCGCCCGGCCTCGTCTTTGTCGGGCGGAGAGTCGTTCATGGCTTCATTGTCGCTGGCGCTGGGCTTCGCGGACGTCATACGCGAGAAATCCGGAGGCGTCATCGTTGACTGCCTTTTCGTCGACGAGGGCTTCGGTTCTCTCGATGAAAAGACGCTCGACACGGTCATAGACGTGCTTATAAAGCTCTCCGGAGACGACAAGCTCATAGGACTCATTTCTCATGTAGAACAGCTTCGAGAGCGCATTTTAAGGCAGATACTCGTAACGCGCGACCGTTCGGGAAGCCGCGCGCGGGTGGTATAACGCGAAAAAATAAACCCC